>CAKZKH010000236.1 GCA_937122485.1 uncultured bacterium
GTAGAGGAAGTCCGGCTTCCCCTGAAACTTTTGGGCCAAGGCGACGAGGGCCTCCTCCGTCTTGAGGGCCTGGGTGAGGATCTGAGGCGCCCGGGCCAGCTCTTGGCTGGCCGCGGCGAACCCCTCATCGCTGAGGTTGCCTCGGATTCGGGCCAACCGGAGTCCCAGGAGCATCAGGGCGGCCACCTGGGCGGTGAAGGTCTTGGTGGCGGCCACGGCGATCTCCAAGCCGGCGCGGGTGTAGATCACCCCTTGGGCTTCCCGCTCCAGGGCAGAGCCCAACTTGTTGACCACGCCCAGCACCCGCGATCCCCGGGCCTTGGCCTCCCGCACAGCTCCCAACGTGTCCGCGGTTTCCCCGGATTGGGACACGGCCACCACCAGCGTGCGCGCGTTCAGGGCTGCGCCCTTGAACTGGAACTCGCTGGCGATCTCCGCCGTCACGGGAACCTGGAGGAGAGGTTCCCACAAGTACTCGGCGGCCACTGCGGCGTGGTAGGAGGTGCCGCAGGCCACAAGGTAAATGTGGTCCACCGACCGAAGCTCTTGGGCCAGGCGGCCGTCCCATTCCGCGTGGAGCTGGTCGCGGAGGGTATCGGCCACCGCTTGGGGCTGCTCATGAATCTCCTTGTGCATGTAGTGGCGGTGGCCCCCCTTCTGGGCCACCGCGTCGTCCCAGGGCACGCGGACGAACTGGGGTTCCTTGGGGTGGCCGTCGCGGTTCCACACCTCCACCTGCCCAGGCCTGACCCGCACCGTGTCCCCCTCGTCCAGGAAGAGGAAGTCGCGGGTGTAGGGCAGCAACGCGGGAGCATCGGAGGCGAGGAACCCCGCTCCGGGAAGGAGGCCCACAACCAGGGGGCTTCCCCAGCGGGCGGCCACGATCTCGTCAGGGTGATCGGCGTGGACCACGGCGATCGCTAGGGCCCCCTGGGCGCGGGCAAAGGCCTTCTGGACCGCGGAAAGGAGGTCCCCCTTGTAGTACTCCTCCACCAGGTGCACCAGCACTTCGGTGTCCGTGTCGGACACAAAGCGGTGCCCCGAGGCCCGGAGGGCGTCCTTGAGCTCCCGGTGGTTCTCGATGATGCCGTTGTGGACGAGGGCCAGCTTGCCCGAGCAGTCGGTGTGGGGGTGCGCGTTCTCCACTGTGGGTAGACCGTGGGTGGCCCATCGGGTGTGGCCAATCCCCAACGCTGCGGGGCAAGGGTTCGCGGCCAGGGCTTCCTCCAGCTCCCGGATCTTCCCGACCTTTCGGGCGAGCACGATCTGTCCCCCGTGCACGAGGGCCACACCCGCCGAATCGTAGCCCCGGTACTCCAACCGGCGCAGGCCCTCCAGAAGGATCTTTTGCGCTGGACTGTTGCCCACATACCCCACGATTCCGCACATGGCAAGGCGATTATAGCCCGAATGTAACGTAGCCCATGGTCGGCCGAGGGGCCGATGGCTATAATGGGCGGCGAGGTGCGCGAGGAGGGGATTCACATGAAGGAAGCTGAGGTCAGGGCGCTGCTTCTTGATCCCACGACCAAGACGCCGGTCTTGCTCTTGCAGGATCGGAATTCCACCAAGGCTATGCCCATCTGGATTGGGGAACCTGAGGCGATGTCCATTGCCTTAGCCCTGCAGGGACACGCCTTCCCGCGCCCGCTATCCCACGACCTGATGAAGCACTTGCTCACCACCTTGGGGGGGTGGTTGGAGCGGGTGGTGATCACCAGCGTGCAGGAGAACACCTACTTTGCCACCCTGGTGGTCCGGGACGCCACCGGGGCCCTCCAGGACATCGACGCTCGCCCGTCGGACGCTGTGGCCCTGGCCCTGCGCACCCAAGCCCCCATCTACGTGGCGGACGAGGTGTTCGATAAAGTGGCCATCGATTCCCCTCTTGCCGAGGAAGAGCAGTTCGAGAAGTTCGTCGAACAGGGACTGCGCCTTACGGAGTTCCGGCGGCGCCTATCCGATCCCGAAGGAAAAGCCAGCGGTCCGGAAGAGGATCAAGCGTAAACAGGTCCCGCAACTCCAACCCCAGGTTCGTCCGCAGCTCCACAATGCGAACCTCCAAGGGGGGGACTTCCCAATTCTCTCGCACCACGATCCGCGTGGGTAAGTTCGTGGTCGGGTCGAACTGGAGCACAGTCTCGGCTGTTCCGGGGGGAAAACCTCTCACCGCGAAGGTGTCCTGGTCGAGGCGGGCCAAGCTCAAGCGGCCTTGGCGGAGAGCGGCCTGAACCTCCCCTGGGCTGGGAACTTCCAGGGAGAACGTGTTCGGGGGGAAGCGCAGCTCGATGGCCAGGTTCATGTCCGGGCGGTGGTGGAGGAGGAGCTGTTCCTCGGGGACAGTTCGGAAGGCGTATATGTGCCCTTGGAGCGCCGAGGGGCTCTGTACCTCCAAGCGCACGCTGGTGGGAGCGAGGTAGAGGATTGTGGCGTCGATCGGGCTTTCCCCACCGCGCTGGAGTCGCACCAGGGCTCGCGCATCGCGGACGGCGGCCCAGGCGTTCGCTGCGGCCGTGATTCGCTCGGCCACGCGGAGAGGGGAGGCCGGATCCAACCAGGGCCAGGCCCACACCAGCACCCCCAGGGTGATCCCCACGAGCAGAACAACCGCCACCGGCCAGAGGTTCATCCCCGCAATCATACCGGCCCCTGGTTGCCCGGGGGCCCGGGCCAGCCTAGAATGCGCGCGGGGTGATTGGCACGTGCAATTGCGAGCAATCCGAGGATTGAAGGTCGAAGGTCGGCGGGTCCTTTTCCGGGCCGATCTCAATGTGCCCCTTGACGGCCAGCGGGTGGCCGAGGATGGCCGCATCCGGGCTGTGCTCCCCACCCTCCAGTGGCTGCTGGATCGGGGGGCCAAGGTGGCGGTTTGCTCCCACCTGGGTCGCCCCGATGGACGCGTCGTGGAAGAGCTCCGCTTGGGCCCTGTGGGCGTGCGGTTGGGGGAGCTCCTTGGGCGCCCCGTTCCCCGCCTGGGGGTTTGTGTGGGGCGGGAGGTCCAAGAAGCGGTAAGCCGCCTCGAACCTGGATCGGTAATCCTCCTGGAGAACGTGCGGTTCCACCCCGAAGAGGAGGAGAACGACCCGGAGTTCGCCCGGAGGCTGGCCGCGCCGTTCGACCTGTTTGTGAACGACGCATTTGCCACGGCCCATCGGGCTCACGCCTCCACCGTGGGGGTGACCCGCTACTTGCCCTCCTACGCGGGGTTCCTCATGGAACGGGAGGTGGAGGTGCTGGGAGGGCTTCTGGAGAATCCCCGCCGCCCGTTTTACGTCCTGGTGGGGGGCAAGAAGGCCAAGGACAAGCTGGGGGTGCTCACCGATCTCCTCCCCCATGTGGACGGGTTCCTGGTGGGTGGGGGCGTGGCGTTCACCTTCCTCCTTGCCCGTGGCGATTCCATCGGTAGGTCCGTGGCTGATGCAGATTTGGTGGATACGTTGAAAGATCTGATGGGTAAGGCCGACGCCCAGGGCAAGAAGATCCATCTCCCGGTGGATGTGGTGGCGGCTCCGGAAGTTTCGGCTCAAGCCGAGAGCAAGACTGTTCCGGCCGACAAGATCCCTCCGCAGTGGATGGGGTTGGACATCGGACCGGAGACGGCCGCGGCCTACGCCCGCATCGTCAAGGAGGCCGGTACGGTTGTGTGGACGGGCCCCATGGGGGCGTTTGAGTTTGCGCCGTTCGCCCGGGGGACGAAGGCCATGGCCGAGGCCCTGGTCTCCTCCAAGGCGTTTACGGTGGTGGGAGGGGGGGAGACGGGGGAGGCCGTGGAGAAAATGGGCCTTGGGGAGAAGTTCGGGTACATCTCCACCGGGGGCGGTGCTACCTTGGATTTCTTGCGGGGGAAGTCCATGCCGGCCCTGGAGCCCCTTCGGGCGAGCTAACCGGCGAGTTGACGATGCCCCGGCAGGGCAGTATCCTCCTTCACGCGCGGGCGTAGCTCATTTGGTAGAGCGTCAGCTTCCCAAGCTGAAGGCCGCGGGTTCGACTCCCGTCGCCCGCTCCAACGCACGGGAGGTGTTCCCCTCTGTCCCTTGTCCTGACTTTAGAAACCCTGGCCGAGCAGGCCCGACGTTGCACCCGCTGCGGTCTAGCCCAGGGGCGGAAGAGCGTCGTGTTCGGGGAGGGCCACCCCCGGGCGGCGGTGATGTTGGTGGGGGAGGGCCCTGGGGAAGTGGAAGACGACACGGGGCGGCCGTTCGTGGGGCCGGCCGGCCAGCTCCTCACCGACATCTTGAAGTCGGTGCACATCGCCCGCGAAGACGTGTACATCACCAACGTGGTCAAGTGCCGGCCCCCGGGGAACCGTGTCCCGACCAAAGTGGAGATGAAGGCGTGTTGGCCCTGGCTCGCTGCCCAGATCGCGTTGATCAATCCCAAGGTCGTGGTCACCTTGGGCAACACGCCCACCTCGTGGTTTCTCTCCTCCGACCAAGGTATCACCGAGTTGAGGGGGCGGTTCCATCGGTGGAAGGGGGGCATTGAAGTGTTTCCCATGTACCACCCCAGCTATCTTCTGCGCAACCAAAGCCGGGCCCGGGGGAGCCCCAAACACCAAACATGGCTGGACGTTCAGGCCCTCAAGGACAGGCTGACACTCCTTTCCCTGACCCCGGCGGGTTGAGCCCCGGGGAGCGGGCGGCGCGGGTGAGGGAGGCCCTGGCCCAAGCCGAACAGCTCCGGCAGGCCCGTCGGTTCAAGGAAGGCATCGATCTGTTGGTGGAGGCGCTCCGCTACGGCGTGGACAAAGCCCAGGTCTATTTTCGGTTGGGGAACCTGTACTTCGACGCCGGGGACCTGGATCGGGCGGAGTACGCCTACGGCCGCGCGGTTCAGGAGGATCCCCGCCACGCCTCGGCCCACCACAACCTCGGCGTGGTTTACCGCAAGCAGGGGAGAATCTCCGCTTCGGTCAAGATGCTCAAGAAGGCCCGCTCCCTGGAGTTGCGCTACCCTCCCAAGGTCGAGGTCAACGAGGGCCAACGCCGGTTCTTGAAGGCCTTGGCTTGGCGGCTCACCCTGATCCCCTTGGGGTTTCTGGTGGCCGTGCTCCTGCTGTTGTGGATCGTGGGCCGGTTCTTCCGCTAACCCCGCTTTTCACGCGATGTACTGGTCGTAGAGGCTCTGGGCCCGCTCGGGTGAGTTGACGCCGTGCACGAGGGCGCGCCCGTCCGGAAAGACCACGAAGCGGGCCTCCCCGGCCTGGAAAAAGAGGAGCCCGTGGGACAAGCGCACCTTCCCCAGCGGGGCCAGCCGCTGGGCCAAACCGGCAAGGTCCAGCTCCCCAGGGCGGCGCGGCCTTACTTGCACCACATCTCCGCATAGCAGGGCCGTACCAGACTGTTGCCTAAGAAACTCGAAATCCCTCTGCCCGCAGCTTGGGCAGCTCGGCGAGCGCTGCATCTCCACCACCTGGGTCCGCTTGGTCCACAGGTCGAGGTAGAACAGTTCGCCGGGGCGCAGGTCCGGGCTTGCGGTCAAAGTCTGGATCGCAGTGGCGGCCTGGACGGCAGCCAGTGCCTTGGGTACCGGTCCCAAAATCCCCGCTTGGGCACAGGTGGGCAGCGCCCCGGGGGCCGGAGGATGGGGAAAAACACAGCGCAGGCATGGCCCCTTCTCCGGAACGATGGGCATGGTCATTCCGTAGGTGGCCAGCACGGCCGTGTAGACGTAAGGGATACGGTGCTTCACGCAGGCGTCGTTGAGGAGGTAGCGGGTCTCCATGTTGTCCAGGCCGTCCACCACCGCGTCCACCTTGGGCACCCATTCTTCGGCGAGTTCCCCGTCGAAGTGGGCGACGAGGGGCTCCACCACGGCGTCGGGGGCGATGGCCCGGAGCTTGTCGGCCGCGGCCCAGGCCTTGGGCTGACCCAATTCGGCGGGGGTAAACAAGCTGACCCGGTGGAGGTTGTGCACTTCCACAATGTCCCGGTCGACCAGGATCAAGTGGCCCACGCCGGCGCGGAGGAGGGCCTCGGCGGTGTGGGTGCCCAACGCTCCACAGCCCACCACAAGCACCCGGCCCTTCCCCAGCCGAGCCTGCCCCTCGGGGCCCACCTCGGGAAGGACATGGTGACGGGCGAACCTATGCTCCACGGTCCCTGATTGTTTCGCAATAGCCCAAGGCCAGCAACTTTCGTGGCCGGCAGGCGTTCTCGGGGTTAGACTGCAAGGCTAGGAGGTCGTGATGGCAAGAGTCTTCGTCTCTGTGGTGTGCGTGGGGCTTGTGGGGTGGGCGGCTGCCGCTCAGCCCGTGGACCCTGCTTTGGTGGTTCAGGTGTCGGTGGCCACGGTCACCTCGTACATCGGGGGCGCGCTGGGGGCGGAGTTGGGGACGGCCATTGCCCGCTGGGCGGGGTGGAGCACGATC
The DNA here is from genome assembly GCA_937122485.1 of uncultured bacterium. Classification (GTDB taxonomy): domain Bacteria; phylum Bipolaricaulota; class Bipolaricaulia; order Bipolaricaulales; family Bipolaricaulaceae; genus CAKZKH01. The sequence continues at coordinate 6,371 of CAKZKH010000236.1, forward strand.
GGAGGGCACTTGGCGGGGATTGTGATGGGCTATGCGGGCTATGCCCTCGGGGCCACCGCGGGGTCCGGCCTGGGGGTGGCCCTCAGCGGACGGTTGCTTGGATTGGAGGGCAACGTCGTATTGGGCTTTGTGGGTTCAGGAGCGGGAACGGCTTTGGGCTTTGGGATCGCGGCCACCTTCAATACGGAAGGCGCCTTCTGGCTGAGTCCACCCTTGGCCGCCCTCTTGGGTACGTTGGGCTACCGCCTGAATCGCTAGCGCCGAGGGCGTAGACCCAAGGACCCGCATCCTGGCCGGTCAAAGGCCCGCAGGCACAGCCGAACTCACCGTTCGCCGGGTCCCTGTGGGGAGATTCCCGACTCCGGGCTGTGACGGTCCAGAGGGCTACCCTGCGCTGGGGCCTCCCCCCCCACCTTGCCCTGGGGTCCAAAACGGTGTGCAGGAGGTCCAAGAAGAACACGGACGGCCCAAGGCGCTAGGCGTACACCCCGGCGGCGCCCACAATCACGGGAACGTCGGTGAGGCCGATGGCCTTGTACACGAGTGTCCCGAGCCCGCTCCACGCAGACACAATCTCCAGAGTCACTGATCCCATCCAGGAGCTGATGAGAATCTGGCCGAAGGAAGTGATGACCGTGGGAAGGCTGGCCGCAACACGTGCCGCCGCTGGAGAATCCGCCGGGGCGTGTCTTTGGCCACCTTCACGCAGTCCTCCATCGAGCTGAGGAGGAAGAAGGTCCGCCTGGAGAACTTCCCTGGAAGATTCCGCCCACGAACCAGGCGGAGACCGAAAGGATGAGGTGGGGGACCAGGGAGGTGAAAACGGCCAAGGCTCCTTGGGCAGGGGGTACGTCCACCGTGCTCCCCTACGGCGACACCCGCGAGGATGAGGCGATGAGGACGATCCCGGAGAACCAAGCGGGAGGACCGGAAGGGGGGGCCAAGGGCACCACGAGGCCATCGAAGGTTCTTTCTCAATGCCTGGAGAGGTTTAGGGGCAAGGAATGAGCAGTGAAAGGGAAGGTCAGCTGAGAGAGAGGACGATGGCGCGAAGGTGTCAGGGATCGCCTCGAGGAGAATGTGGCGGACCTCACTGGAGGGAGTGAAGCTGAGGATGATGGCGTGGACCAAGTGGCGCAAGCTCCGATGAGCCCAGGGTCTGTCCAGTCCGCACTCCCGGCGCTTCTGCTCCACCAGGGTGTTGTACATCTCTCGGTACTTTTCAGGTTTGAGCTGGCTGCGCAGGGGTTCCAGGATAGCCGCCGCTTCCCCCCGAACGAGGACCTCCCCCACCTTGTCCAGCTGGCGGCCCATCGCGGCGATCACCACCGTGATCTGCACCTCGACTGCCACCGCCAACACCAGCAAGGCCGCTCGGACCGCTGTGTACCATGCCAAACGGAGCAAATCCCCGCCCATCGTCAACCCCTGAGGACGTGCCTCAAGTACGAGGGCTAGGTGGAATGCAGGACGAAAGGGAAAGAGAGTCAACGCCTGCGCGGAGTCGAGCTGAGCGCGATCCGCAGGCTGCGTTCGTCTTCCCCGCAGGGCAGGTTCAGCTGGTTGGGGCAGTCGCCCTTCGCCGGCCCTGCATGGGGCCCGAGGGCGTCCCGCTGCGCCAGGGGGCCTTCTCCCAGCTGAGGCCAGGGTATAGAATGCCCAAGGGCTTGTGCGGCTGCAGGTGTCGGGGCCGGTACAGGTTGCACAAGGAGGCCGGGCATGGAGCGTTGCGTGTTCTGCCAGATCGTGGCCAAGGAAAGCCCCGCCAGCGTGTTTTACGAGGACGGGCTCGTTTTGGGCTTCCTGGACATCCGGCCGATCAACCCTGGCCACGCCTTGATTGTTCCCCAAAAGCATGCAGCCGCCTTGGCCGAGCTGGACGAAGAAACCGGCCGGCGGATGTGGACCGTGGCCCAGCGCACGGCCGTGGCCCTGCGCGGCTCGGGAGTAAGATGCGAAGGCGTGAACCTCTGGCTGGCTGACGGCAAGGCCGCGTTCCAAGAAGTGCCTCATGTGCACCTCCACGTGGTCCCCCGCTTCTTCGGCGATGGATTCCGGTTCGTCGTGGGTCCCCGGGAGATTCCCGCCCGGGAGGAACTCGATGCCCTTGCTTTCCGCATCCGCCAAGCTTGGCCTGGCCCTCCGAGGTGAGCCCATGCCGGGAAGGCTTTGGATCGGTACGAGCGGGTACAACTATGGAGGGTGGCGGGGCTCCTTTTATCCCCCGGATTTGCCCTCCAAGGATTGGCTTTCCTTCTACGCCCAACACTTTTCCACCGTGGAGCTCAACGTCACCTTCTACCGGCTTCCCCGGCCCACAAGCTTTGCCAACTGGCGTGCCCAAACGTCCGAGGATTTCGTGTTTTCCCTCAAAGGCCATCGGAGGATCACCCACCTCAAGAAATTGGGGGATGTGGAGAGAGAAACGCGCCAGCTTTTCGCCCATGCCCAGGAGCTCAAGGAAAAGCTTGCGGTCGTTCTTTGGCAGTTCCCTCCGCAGTTCAAGGCCGATTTGGGAAAACTTCGGGCGTTTTGCGATCTTCTCGGGGAGGTAGCTCCCCAAGTGCGCCAAGCTTTTGAGTTTCGTCACCCCTCGTGGTTCGTCCCCGAGGTTTACGCGCTCTTGGAGAAGCAAGACATGGCTTTATGCGCGGTGGACGCTCCGGACTGGCCCAGTGGGGAGCAACCCACTGCCGATTTTGCTTACGTGCGGTTCCACGGCCGGGCGGACCTGTACTTTTACACCTACAGCCGAGACGAGCTTGGGGAGTGGGGGCGTCGGATTTCATCTTGGCTCAGGCAGAACGTGGACGTGTTTTCGTACTTCAACAACACGGGCGGAGACGCGCTGAAAAATGCCAAGGAGCTCTTGGGGCTCATAACCCACGCTTAACCCCGGAGCCAAGGAAGGGGGCCACGACTTTCACATCTCCAAAAGCTTCCCCGTTCGAATTGGAGAAGCCTAAGCGCGCTCGGTTCTTGAAGCCTGGAGGTCTGGCCGGCGTTTTCGCCCGTGCGACGTCAAATGGTGGGGATTGGCGTTCTCGTCGGTCTTCCTGGACGAGACATCGCTCGGCTCCTTGGGGGCCTACGTATTGTCCCGTTCCTTGTGTCCCTAAGATGGCGCCGGCCTCTTGCAAGAGAACAGGCGAACAAAGGAAGAAACCGCCACGAATGGAAGAAAAGGTGGAGAGCGAACCTATAGCCAAGGTGCTTCTGAAGTCGGCGGCTGGGCGAGGGGAAGCTCGCCGGATTGGCGAAGCGGAGATGGGAAACTACCCTGCCGGGTAGATTGTCGAGTTTCAAAGAAGTGTGACAGGGGGGTGCAGGGAGGGGGAGCAAGGGGGGGGCACCGCGGCAAGCTCACTAGGGGTCAAGGAACAAACCTGGGAAGTGACCCGATGACCGTCGAGGCCAAGGTCCACGGTTTTCGGCTCCATCCACTCCGCCGAGCGGAGGGCCTGGGGATCGTGGATGCCCGCACCAAGCCGGGGCACGCGGGGACGAACGGGTTCGTGGAGCGACTGAAGGGTACGATCGCCCACGAACACGGGCGGGTGGCGTTCCGGCGGAGGTAGTTCACCTGGGCCCACCAACGCCCGCCGCCTCTCGACGCGGTTCTAGGGTTCTACAACGGGCAGCGCGCCAAGGGTACCGCACCCAGGGACGCACCCCGGCGGAGGTGTTCTGGGGCGTGGCCTGACGCATCCGTCCAGGAGGCCTAGTGTGTCAACGGTATTCCGAAACTGGACAATGTAGGTTGACCGGGCGGCGGGCCTGGGTACGCTAACCGCCCAGCATGAGCAAGTTTGTTCTTGTGGAACACCCGCTCATCCAGGCCAAGCTCACCAAGCTGCGCGATCGCCGCACGGATCGGCTGCAGTTCCGCCAGATTCTGGAGGAGCTCACCGCGCTCATGGTCTACGAAATCACACGGGACTTCCCGGTGGTGGGTGTGGAAGTGGAGACGCCCCTGGAGCGGGCCTCCGGCGTGGAGCTGGCGCGGCCCGTGGTGTTGGTGCCCATCCTCCGGGCCGGGATTGTCATGTTGGATGGGGTGTTGGCCCTTGTTCCCAGCGCCCGGGTGGGGCACATCGGCATCTACCGGGACAGGGCCACGTTGAAACCCGTGGAGTACTTCGTCAAGCTTCCCAACAACCTGGGGGAGGCGTTGACGATCGTGGTGGACCCGATGCTGGCCACAGGGGGGTCGGCCGCTCTGGCGGTGGCTTTGACCAAAGAGAAGGGAGCGCGCGACGTGCGGTTCCTTTGTCTGGTGGCGGCTCCGGAGGGGTTGCGGACCCTGCATGCGGCCCATCCAGACGTGCCCGTGTACGCGGCCGCCCTGGATCGCCAGCTGGACGAGCACGGGTACATCCGACCTGGGCTGGGGGACGCGGGGGATCGGTTGTTTGGAACCTGAGGTGGGAACATGAAAAGGTGTGCAGTGGTAACGGGGGGGTCGCGGGGGATCGGGGCTGCTACCGTGGTCAAGCTCGCCTCCCAAGGGTACGACGTGGCGCTGACGTACAGGACCCAGCGCACAGCGGCCGAAGAGGTAGCGGCCACAGCCCAGCGACTGGGGGCCCGAACTGTGCTCATCCAAGCGGACTTGGCCGACCTGGAACGGGCGCGGGCCGTGATCCACGAGGCCGCTGATGCCTTGGGCGAACTGCACGTGCTGGTCAACAACGCAGGCTACGTGCAGCGGGTCCCCTGGGAGGACGTGTCCCTTGAGGACTGGGAGCGGATGATCCGGGTAGGGCTCACCGCCGCGTTTGTCTGTGCCCGGGCCGCCGTTCCCTACATGAAGGAAGCAGGGTTTGGTCGAATTGTGAACGTGTCTTCCCTGCGGGCCCTCACCGGGGCCCCTCATGGGGTGCACTACGCCGCGGCCAAGGCCGGCCTCTTGGGCCTCACCCGCTCCTTGGCCCTGGCGTTGGCTCCCTTCCGCATCACCGTGAACGCTGTCTGCCCAGGCTACGTAGCTACGGACATCAACCGCGAGGCCCTGGCCACGCGGGGCCCCGAGATTCGCGCCCAAATCCCCTTGGGCCGCCCAGCCGAGCCAGAAGAGGTGGCGGCCACCATTGCCTTTTTGTGCAGCGAGGAAGCGGGGTACATCACAGGCCAAACGCTCTCCCCCAACGGGGGCCTGCGCATGGACTGAAAACATGGACCTGTCCCGCGTCGGTCTTTCCACGTTCCTTTTCCCGGGCATGAACCTGCCCAAGTGGCTGGAGCTTGCTCGGGCGCTGGGCCTGGGGGGCGTGGAACTTCGGGCCGATCCCCTCTGCGCTTACCCCCCCGAGCTCGCTGTGTCTGAGCGAAGCAGGCTGAGGCACCAAGCCCAGGAGCTGGGGCTGTGGTTGACCGTCCACGCCCCCATCTACGATGTCAATTTCACTTCGACCAATCCCGCCCTTGCCGCAGCCAGCCTCGGGGAGGTAGCCGCGTCCTTGGACCTCGCCCATGACGTGGGGGCAGACTTGGTGGTCCTTCACCCTGGCCATGTCCATGAAGACTATGCCCAGCTGGACGGAGCTGTGGAGGCCGCGTGGCAGCGGATGATGTTCTGTTTGGAGCTGTTGCTGGCCAAGGTGGAGGGAACAAGCGTGCGGCTGGCTCTGGAGAACAAGCAGCGGGCTCGGGTACGGGACCTTGTCCTCACCTGGGAAGAACACCGGCGGGTCTTGGATGCTCTCCCCGCTTTGGGTGCGTGTTTGGACCTTGGGCACCTGTGCACGGTGAACGGGGACTTCCGTCCGTACCTTCAGGCGTTGGAGGGGAGACTCCTCCACGTCCACCTCCACGATAACCAGGGGGAGCGGGACGAGCACCTGGGCTTGGGAAGGGGGTCTGTTCCCTGGCTGGCGTTCTTGGGTGAGCTCGACCGGGTGGGCTACCGCGGCCGTCTGGTACTGGAGATACCGGACCCTGAAGCCTTACGGGTTTCGGTGAGGCTCATCGCCCGGGTATGAGGGCCCCGGGCTGGTACGGTGCTTTCTTGGTGGGGAACATGGCCATGGGGGCCGCTTCAGCCCTGCTTCCCCTTTACGCCTACTTCCTTGGCGGGACAGCGGCGGACGTGGGGGCCCTCGCGGCGGTGGGGAGTCTGACCAACGTGCTGGCGAGCCTATTTTGGGGGAAGCTGGCTGACCGCACGCGCAGGCGGAGGCCGTTCGTGGTGCTGAGCTTCGCCGGGTTCGCCCTGGCCTACGGTTTGCTTCCCTTGGTGGGGCGTCCCGGTCCCCTCTACCCCCTGAACGTGTGGGTGGCCTTCACCTGGATGGCCAGCGCCCAAATGGCGATCTTGTTCCTCCTTTCGTCTCTGCCCAGGGAACTGTGGGAACGGGAACTGGGGAGGTTCAACGCCTACTGTGGGGTGGGCTGGACGCTGGGCTTGGCCCTGGGGGCCGTGTGGGTCACAGTTCTGGTTCCGCTCACAGGGGAGGCGTGGGGTCTGCGGTCCCTCGGCGTGGTGGTCGCGACTTTGGCCCTGGTGGCTACGGGTTTGGCGGGACGGAGCATCAAGGACACCGGGGGCAAGGTGGAGGCACCGGCCTTCCGGGAGTTCGCCGCCACGATGGGCGGCTACCTGTACGAGATCCTGCGGTACGGCCCGGTACAGCTGTATGAGGTGCTGCGGCCCTCCCAGGTGGTCCGGTTTCTTCAGGGCAAGACGGTCTTTGGTCCCGATCTGATTCTCGTGTACTACGCCGGCCTCCTCACGTTTGTGGGGTTCTCCATGGTCTTTGCCCCGTTTCCGGTGTTTGTCCGCCAGAAGTTGCTGTGGCCCAACGAGTTTGTGTTTGCCCTGTATGTGGCCCACCACGGGGTGAGCGTGGTGGCCTTCTCCTGGGCCCGTAAGGCCGTGGCCCGGTGGGGCCATCGTCCTGTGGCCTCGTTGGCCCTTGTTAGCCGAGCGGGGATGTTCAGCGCGCTGGTGTTCATGGGCTCGGGGGCCAAGTGGGCTCTTCCCGCGCTGTTCGGGTTGTTTGGGGCGACGTGGGCGATGTTCCACCTGGCGATGACGGCGGTGGTGTCCCGCTTGTCCCCGGCCGGACAACAAGGGCAGGGACTTGGCCTTTACAACGCGGTGGCCGGGCTAGGAAGCGTGTTGGGTTCGCTGGGTGGGGGGTTCCTTGCGGAGTGGATTGGCTTCCCCGCCGCGTTCCTCTCTGGGGCAGCGCTCCTCGTCCTCACCCTCCCCATCCTTCTTGTGGAGGGTCGCCCCGTACCCTAAGCCTCTTTCTCCTTGACCTGGAGGACTTGCATCCCGTTGTAGTACCCGCAGTGGGGGCACACGCGATGGGGGAGCCGGAACTCCTGGCACTGGGGGCAGGTGGTGGCCGGCATGAGGGAAGCGCGCCAGTGGGTCCGGCGCAAACGTACTTCCCGGTGGGACTTCCGCGACTTGGGTACAGCAGCCATGAGCGTCCTCCTTGGAACTCGGGTCCCTATTGTGCCCGCGGCCGCTCCAAGATCAAGGTGACAGGTCCATCGTTGACCAGAGCCACTTCCATTCGGGCCCCGAACCTGCCGGACTGGACTGGGAGGCCCTCGGCCCGGAGGAGGCGCACGAACAGTTCGTACAGCTCGGCCGCCTTCTCCGGAGGGGCCGCTTGGGTGAAGTCCGGGCGGCGCCCGTGCAGGCAGTCCCCGTACAAGGTGAACTGGGACACGCACAACACTTCCCCGTGAACGTCGCGGAGAGAACGGTCGAACTTCCCTCCCTGGTCGGGAAAAACGCGCAGGTCAGGTACCTTGCGGGCCCAGAACTGGAGGTCCTCCTCTGTATCCTGGGGGCCGATCGCCACAAGGAGGAGCAGACCCCGTCCGATGCGAGCCAGCTCCTCACCCTCCACCGTCACCCGGGCCTCACGGACCCGTTGCAGGACGATGCGCATGCTAAGGAAGGTGAGAGCGGAGGGCCCGGACCTGGGCGTGGACCTTGCGCAGTTCCTCCAGGGGTAGGCTTTCGATCAAGATGCCAATCTCCCGGAGGAGTTGGCTTCTTTCCCGTTCCTGGCGGTTGCGTTCGAAGAACGCGGCCTCGGCGAGACGATGGGCACTGTTGTTCCCTTCCCGCTCCACGAAGTTCACCCGCCACTTGGGGAGACGGGACAGGGCCTCCAAGGCCAGCCGGTTCAAGTGGGCCAGATGGGGTTCGCGAACCTTGTACACGCCGTTGATCTGATTGGCCAGAAGTTGACTATCGGTGAGGAACACCACATCGTCCGGGGCGTGCTGGACGGCCAGCCGGGCCCCTTCAATCAAAGCCTTGTACTCCGCGACGTTGTTGGTGGTCCGGCCAATCACTTTGCCCACTTGCTGGATCACGCGGCCCTTCTCGTCGGTGATGACCACCCCCACCGAGGCCTCCCCGGGGTTGCCCCGCGAGCTCCCGTCCACGTGCACAAAAAGCTTCTTCATGTTTGGGCCCGGCAGGCCTCGAACCTGCGACCAACCGGTTATGAGCCGGCTGCTCTACCCCTGAGCTACGGGCCCCTACGGGATGTTAGTGCTGGCCTTGGGAGGAAGCAACTCGGGCCCAGACCCGGTGAGCGGCCTCCACCACGGCCTCGGTCGTCATGCCCAGTTGGGCTAAGACCACCGGCCCAGGGGCACTGGCGCCGAACCGGTCGATGCCTACAACCTCTCCCGCCGGGCCCACGAACTTGTGCCAGCCCAAGGTGCGCCCGGCCTCCACCGCCACCCGGGCCTGTACCCCTGGAGGCAACACGCTCGCCCGATAGCTCTCCGGCTGCTCACCAAACAGTTCCCAGCTGGGCATGGCCACCACCCGCACCTTTCGGCCTTCTTGCACCAGTTTTTTCCCGGCAGCCAAGGCCACGTGCACTTCAGAACCCGTCCCAAGGAGGATGATCTCAGGGGTCTCCGGGTGGGAGTTCCACAGCACGTAGGCGCCCTTGTGGAGCTCGGTTGGGGAGGCCAGGGTGGAGCGGTCGAGCACAGGGAGGTCCTGGCGGGTGAGGACAAGGGCGGTGGGGCCATTTCGGGCCAGGGCGGTGATCCACGCCTCGCGGGTCTCGTTGGCGTCGGAAGGGCGAAGGACCACCAGGCCGGGGATGGCGCGGAGGCTGACGAGGTGCTCCACGGGCTGGTGGGTGGGGCCGTCTTCCCCCACGCCCACCGAGTCGTGGGTGAACACGAAAACCACGGGCGTTTCGCTTAGGGCCGCCAGGCGGATGGGCGGCCGCATGTAGTCGGAAAACACAAGGAACGTGCCCACAAAGGGGCGGAGGCCCCCGTGGCGGGCCATCCCCACGGCAATGGCCCCCATGGCGTGCTCCCGCACCCCAAAGTGCAGGTTTCGTCCCCCATAATTCCAACCCCCGCCCACCGCCCCCTGCGCCTTGCCTTGTTCCCCAGGGGCTTGGAAATCGCCCTTCCCCTTGAGCCAGGTAAGGCACGAAGGGTTCAGGTCCGCAGACCCCCCGATCAGTTCGGGAACGCGCTCGCCCAGGGCCTGAAGCACCGTTTCCGAGGCCTTGCGGGTGGACAGGCCCTTTGGACTGGGAGGAAACTCAGGTAGGCCTTTGTTCCAAGCCTCGGGCAGAGTGCCTTGGATTCGACGCTGGAACTCGCTCCCCAAGTCCGGATGAACCTGGGCGTAGCGGTCCACAAGCTTTTGCCAGGCTGCTTCTTTCCGTTTTCCTTCTGCGCGGGCATTCATGTGGGCGTGGACCTCTTCGGGGACGAAAAACGGGGGATGTTCGGGCCAACCGAGCGCCCGCTTCGCCCCCTTGAGCTCCTCTTGCCCCAGGGGTGAACCGTGGGCGTGGAAAGTTCCCGCCTTGGTGGGCGCGCCGTAACCGATCACCGTGCGCACACAGATGAGCGAGGGTTTGTCCCTTTCGGCTTTGGCCAGAAAAAGGGCCTGGTCGATGGAGGCAAGGTCGTTCCCGTCAGGTACTTCCATCACTTGCCAGCCCATGGCTTCAAACCGGCGGCGTACGTCCTCGGTGAAGCACAGTTCCGTGGACCCGGCAAGCGAAACTCCGTTGTGATCGTAGAGCACGATGAGCTTGCCCAAGCGGAGGTGGCCCGCCAGGGCGCAGGCTTCGCCGGCTACCCCCTCCATAAGGTCCCCGTCGCTGGCGAGAACAAAGGTGAAGTGGTCGACGATGGTGAACCCGGGGCGGTTGAACCCATGGGCCAGGTGAGCTTCGGCCATGGCCATACCCACGGCATTGGCGATTCCTTGGCCCAGGGGGCCTGTGGTGACCTCTACCCCCGGGGTCAGCCCGGCTTCGGGGTGCCCGGGGGTGCGGCTGCCCCACTGCCGGAAGTTCTCCAGTTCCACCAAAGGCAGGTCGTAGCCAGTGAGGTGGAGGAGGGCGTAAAGAAGGGCCGAACCGTGGCCGGCGGAAAGAACAAAGCGGTCGCGGTCGGGCCAAGAGGGGTTTTGGGGGTTGTGCTTGAGGTGTTTTTTCCACAGCACGTAGGCCATGGGGGCCGCCCCCAAAGGCAGCCCGGGGTGCCCGGACTGGGCTTTCTCCACCATGTCCGCAGCCAAAAACCGCACGGCGTTCACGCATCGAGCGTCCAACTCCGTCCACATCGCCATGGGCTGGATTATAGGCTCCCCCGGTGTCCCAGTTGGCAAGAACGCGGACGTCCTCTATCCTTTCCCCGACCATGTGGGAAAGGTACGCCCTCTCACCGATGAAGGACCTCTGGACCCTGCAGCGCCAGTACGAGCTGTGGCTGCGGGTGGAACTGGCCGCTTTGGAGGCCCTGGAAGACCTGAACAAGGTTCCCCTCGGTACAGCCCACCGAATTCGCAGCCAGGTCCAAATTCGGCCCCAGCGCATTCTGGAACTGGAGCGGGAAGTGGGCCATGACCTCGTGGCTTTCCTGTGGACGCTGGAGGAACAGATCGGACCGGAAGGCCGCTGGCTCCACTACGGCCTCACCTCCTCCGATGTCAAAGACACCGCCCTAGCCCTCGTTCTCCTCGAAGCCTTGGACCTCCTTGTGCTCAAGCTGGAGAAGCTCCAGGCAACCCTCAAAGGATTGGCGTGGCGGCACAGAACGACGGTGATGATGGGGCGAACCCACGGGCAGTGGGCCGAGCCCACCACCTTCGGCCTCAAACTCTTGGGTTGGTTTGAAGAGGGCCGGCGCGTGGAGGAGCGGTTCCGGCGGGCCCGGGAGACCATCGCCGTGGGCAAGCTCTCCGGTGCGGTGGGCACCCACGCCTTTTTCCCTCCAGAGGCCGAAGCCCGCGCTCTAGGCCAACTTGGACTGCAGCCGTGCCCGGTGACCACCCAGGTCGTTTCCCGGGACCGTCACGCCGAAGTCCTGTTTGCCCTGGTTTCGTGCGCCTCCTGGATTGAGAAGATCGCCCTGGAGGTGCGGCACTTGTCCAGGTCCGAGGTGCGGGAAGTGGAAGAGGGCCGACCGGAGGGCTCCTCAGCCATGCCCCACAAGCGCAACCCCATTCTTTCGGAGCGGCTTTGTGGACTGAGCCGGGTGGTGCGCGCGAGCCTGGCTCCGGCCTGGGAAAACAACGTCCTCTGGCATGAGCGGGACATGTCGCACTCCTCGGTGGAGCGCGTGCTTTTTCCCCAAACGTTCATCTTGGTCGATTACATGCTGGACCGGGCCCGGCAGCTTGTGGGCGAGCTTCGGGTTTTTCCCGCGCGCATGGAGGCGCGGCTGAAGGAGGCCAAGGGTCTTCCCTTCTCGGAGGGGCTGTTGTTGGCCTTGGTGCAGGCCGGGATGGGCCGGCGGGCCGCCCACGAGAAGGTCGCGGAACTTACCCACCGGGCCCAAGCCGAACAGCGGGACCTTGCAGAGCTGGTCTTGGAAGATCCCGTGATCCGAAGCTACCTGTCCCCGGCCAGGGTGCGGTCCATCTTCAGCCTGGAACAACTCTCTACCCAAGCGGAGGCCGCTTTCACCCGGGTTTTCGGGGAGAAACAAGGCTATAATGGGGACGATCATGCTTAGTGGTCGCTTGGCTCGGTTGATTATTCTGCCCCGCACGGGGCAGGCCTAGCTTCGACTTCAACCGCAGTGGATCCGGCAAGAAACCCAAGAAGTTTTCGTGATGGTGGGTGGGCCTGGTGAAGGAGGGGATTTTGGGGTTCCGAAAACTGGAAAAGGATCCGGGGCAGCGCGAAGCCGCTGTCTTGGAGTTCTGGGAGAAAACCAGAGCGTTCGAGCACAGCGTGGAGAAGCGGCAGGGCGCCCCGCGGTTTGTGTTCCACGAGGGGCCACCCACGGCCAACGGCAAACCCCACTTTGGCCACCTCCTCCCCCGCCTGTACAAAGATCTGTTCCCCCGCTACAAAACCATGCGGGGGTACCACGTGGCCCGCAAGGCCGGCTGGGACTGCCACGGGCTGCCCGTGGAGCTGGAGGTGGAAAAGGAGCTGGGGGTCTCCACCAAGGCCGAAATCGAAAGGTTCGGGGTAGAACACTTCGTCCAGAGGTGCAAAGCCTCCGTCAACCGGTACATCAAGGATTGGGAGGCCATGATCCGCCGGTTCGGCTTCTGGATCGACTTGGAACACCCGTACATCACCTACAAAGACGAGTACATCGAGACCCTGTGGTGGGCCATCAAGAGGATCCATGAGGCCGGGCTTCTTTACCGGGGCTACAAGATCCTGCCCTACTGCCCCCGGTGTGGGACTTCGCTTTCTTCCCACGAGGTGGCCCAGGGCTACCGCGTTGTGGCCGACCCCTCGGTGTACGTGAAGATGCCCATCGTCGGCGGGTCCGCGGCCTTCCTGGTGTGGACCACCACGCCCTGGACCTTGCCCGCCAACGTGGCCTTGGCCGTGCATCCCAGGGCCGGTTACGTGGAGGTGGACTTGAAAGGCGAGCGCCTGATCCTGGCCTCCCCGCGGGCTGCGGCCGTGGTGGGCCAAGGGGCCCAGGTCGTGCGGGAGATGAGGGGCCAGGACTTGGTGGGCCTCCCCTACGAACCCCTGTACCCCCTGAGCCAGGACAAGCGGGCCTACCGCGTGGTCGAGGCCGACTTCGTGTCCATGGAGGAGGGTACAGGGATCGTCCACATCGCCCCGGCCTTCGGAGAAGAAGACTTCGCCCTGGGCCAAGCGATGGACTTGCCTTTCCTCCAGCCCGTGGACCGCACGGGCGCGTTTACCGAGGAGTTTCCCCTGGCCTGCGGGATGTTTGTGAAAGACGGGGACAGAAAAATCCTGGAGGACCTTGGGCAGCGGGGCCGGCTTTGGAAGCTGGAAAGCTATGAGCACGACTACCCCTTCTGCTGGCGGTGCGACACGCCCCTCCTCTACTACGCCATGACCTCGTGGTTTGTGGCCACGACCCGACGGGCCCTGGAAATCCTTGGGGAAAGCAAGAAGATCCGGTGGCATCCGGACCACGTGGGGGAGGGGCGGTTTGCGGATTTTTTGCGCACGATCCGGGACTGGGCCCTCTCCCGGGAGCGGTACTGGGGCACACCGCTTCCGGTGTGGACCTGCTCCGCCTGCGGGGCCCAGCGGGTGGTGGGCTCCCGGGCGGAACTGGTGCGGAACGGCGTGGACCCCCGCCTGGCCGCCAAGGTGGAGCTGCACCGTCCTTACGTGGACGAGGTGCTGCTTCGCTGCGGCTGCGGGGCCCTCATGCGCCGGGAACCTTACGTGCTGGACACCTGGTTCGACTCCGGGGCCATGCACACCGCCCAGTGGCACTACCCGTTTGAAAACGAAGAGCTCTTTCGCCAGTCCTACCCCGCGGACTTCATCAGCGAGGCCCTGGACCAGACCCGAGGCTGGTTCTACACCCTGTTGGTGACCGGGGTCCTCCTCCACGGGGAAGCTCCGTACCGGAACGTGTTGGTGACGGGAATGGGCTTGGACGAGAAGGGCCAGAAGATGAGCAAGTCCCGGGGCAACGTGCTCGATCCCATTCCCCTGGCTGACGAGCACGGAGCGGACGCCATCCGGTGGTACTTGGCTTCGGAAGCGGCTCCGTGGATGGAGCGGCGCCTGTCCGTGGAGGGCGTTCGCCAGGCCCGGTTCGGGTTCTTGGACACCGTGCGTCATTGCCACGACTTCTTTGCCCTGTACGCAGGGATCGATGGGTTCAAGCCCGGCCGGGGGGCTGTTCCCTGGGAGACGCGGCCCGCGTTGGACCGATGGTTGAGGTCCCGCACGGCGCGGATGGTGGAGAAGGTGACCCAGGCCCTGGACGGCTACGACGTGGTGGACGCCACGCGGGAACTGGCGGCGTACGTGGACGATCTGTCCAACTGGTACATCCGTTCCTCGCGGCCCCGGTTTTGGGGCGAAGGTCTAACCCAGGACAAGATCGCGGCCTACGAGACCCTATACGCCGCGCTCAAGACGCTTGCCTTGGTGTTGGCCCCGTTCGTGCCTTTCTTGGCCGAATCCCTGTGGACATCGCTGCGGACCGATTCGGATCCCCTGTCGGTCCACTGGGCGGCCTGGCCGGAACCCGAGGGCCGCGAACCGGCGTTGGAGGAGCAGATGGCCCGTGTGCGAAGCGTGGTCTCCCTGGGTTTGGCCGCCCGCAACCAGGCCAAGGTCAAGGTCCGCCAGCCCCTGCCGGCCCTGCACGTGGTGACTAAGGTGGGGGACGAGGGGATCCCTGAGGAGCTGTGGGCCCTGGCCCGGGGAGAACTGAACGTGGAGGCGATTCGGCGCGTGCCGGACTTGAACTCCCACCGCCGGCCCAAATTGAGTCCTGACTTTCGCTCTCTGGGTCCGCGGTTGGGCCCTAAGGCGCCCAAGGTGGCCCAAGCTCTGGCCCACGCCGATCCCCGCCCCCTGGCCCAGCAGCTCCTTGAGCAAAAAGAGATCACCCTGACGGTGGACGGCGAGCCGGTGAAATTGAAAGATGACGAAGTGAAGCTGGAGTGGCTTCCTGAAGAGGGTTTTGTTGTGTGGGAAGAGGTCCAAGGGGCTGTGGCGTTGGACCTGCGCTTGACCGAGGAGCTCAAGGCCCAGGGCGACCTGCGGGAGCTCATTCACCGCCTGCAGCTGGCCCGCAAGGAAGCGGGGTTTGAGGTGACCGACCGCATCCAGTTGGGCTACAGTGGCGAGCTGGGAAAGATCTTTGAGCGTTTCGCCCCAAAGATCGCCGAGGAGGTCCTGGCCGTGGGCCTGGAGCCCGGGGAGCTTGCGGACGCGGAACACACCGAGGAACTGGAGATTCACGGGAAGAAGGGGCAGGTGTGGCTGAGGCGGGTGAGGAATTGATGCCGGCCACGGCCGTGATTGGGGCTCAGTGGGGGGACGAGGCCAAGGGAAAAATTGTGCACCTTTTGGCCCGGGAGGCCCAGGTGTGCGTGCGGTTCAACGGCGGCCCCAACGCCGGCCACACCGTCACCGATGCTTTGGGAACCGCCCGCCTGCACCTCGTCCCCTCGGGGGCCTTGTACCCCCACTGCCTGGGGGTCATCGGCCACGGGGTTGTGGTCGACCCTTGGGCTTTGGAAGGGGAACTGGGGGAGCTGAAGGCCCAGGGGAGGTCGCAGCCCCGGCTCTTTCTTTCGGAACGTTGTCACTTGATCCTGCCCCACCACAGGGTGCTTGAGGAGGAGGAAGGCACCGCCGCTCGCCTCGGGACCACCCGCCGGGGCGTGGGCCCAGCCTACACCGAGCGGACCGCCCGCCAAGGCCTGCGCCTGGCCGATCTCCGCCATCCCGCCCATGTGCGGGAGCGCTTGGAGGAACTGGCTCGCCGCGGGGGAGGCTTTGACCCGCACGCCGTGGCCCGGGAACTCTCCCAGTTTTGGGAGGGCTGGAGTTCTTCTATAGGCGACGGGCAAGGCCTCATTGGTGAGGCCCTGGACCGCGGGGAGCACGTGGTGTTTGAGGGCGCCCAGGGCACGCTCCTCGACTTGGACTTCGGGACTTATCCCTACGTGACCTCTTCTACCACCACCGTGCACGGCGTGGGTTGGGGCACGGGCGTAAGGGTGGAATTGGACCGTGTTGTGGGGGTGACCAAGGCGTACACCACCCGCGTGGGAGAGGGCCCCTTCCCCACCGAGGACCACGGGGCGGTCGGAGAGTGGCTGAGAAGGAAGGGCAATGAGTACGGGGCCACCACGGGTCGGCCCCGCCGCTGCGGCTGGCTCGACCTCGTGGCCCTCCGCTACGCCCACCGCCTCAACCGGTTCAGTGAGCTCGCTCTCACCAAGCTTGACGTGCTTTCCGGGCTGGAGGAAGTCAAGATCTGTACGAGCTACCGCGTGGGGGGCCGCAGGGTCGAGGACTTCCCAGCTACCGTCGAGGAGTTGGCCCAGGCCGAGCCGATCTACCAGACCCTGAGGGGCTGGAAGGAAGAGCTGGCCCGGGCACGCTCCCCCGAGGAGCTTCCCGAGCGAACTCGGGCTTTCCTCACCTGGGTGGAAAATGCGGTAGGGGTCAAGATCCGCTGGGTAAGCGTGGGGCCGGGCACAGACGATGTGATCGTTCTGTAGTTCCCGGAGCGGTTGAGGAGTGGGGAAAGGCCTCTATAATTGCCCGAGTCGCCAAGGAGAACAACGTGCACAAGACCTACATGGCCAAGAAGGAAGACGCCGGCATCACCTTCACCCGTCAATGGTTTGTCGTGGACGCAACGGGCCAGCCCCTCGGGCGGTTGGCCTCTCAGTTGGCCTTGATCCTTCAGGGCAAGCACAAGCCTTCGTACACCCCCCACTTCGACGTGGGGGACTACGTGGTGGTGATCAACGCCGACAAGATCCTTCTCACGGGGAAGAAGTGGGACCAGAAAATGTGGTACTCCCATTCGGGGTATGTGGGTCACCTCCGGGCTTTGCCTTACCGAGAGGTGCAGAAGAAGCACCCCGAGATTCCCCTCAAGCTTGCTGTGCGCCGGATGCTCCCCAAGAACGAGCTAGGGCGGCGGATGCTGCGCAAGCTCAAGATCTACCCGGGCCCCGATCATCCTCACCAGGCCCAGACTCCCCAAGTGTTGCCGTTGTGACGTTCAGCCGCCCGCCGGGCGGGTGACACACGTCCGGCTTCCCCCTGACAAACGATCGCGGCCAGGCCGCCTTGTTTCCTCCCGTGGGTCCCTTCCTCCCAGTAGGCTGGGGCGACGATGCCTAAGCAGAACAGGGGGTGATCCCGGTTACAGACAGCCTGTCTGAACGCAGGTAGACTGAGCATGGTTCGCGGCAAAGTCAAGGAGGTTGATCGTATGGTGAGGAAGATCAGTATAGTTCTGTTGCTTAGCCTTGCTACGGCCTGGCCGTTGGCAGCCCAGGGGTTCATCAAGGTCGTTCAGGGCGCCCGGGAGGTTTCCGTCCAGCCGTTGGCGGGTGCGCGGCCGGCTCGGGAATACTACGCCTACGATTCCGGGCAGTCCCGCAGCACCAACGAGTTGGCGGAGGCCAACACCGCTGTGTTCTTCTTGTACCGGGAGCCGGGTACAGCCCAGCTGTACCTGTTTGTCATCTTGAACAAGGCGGACACAGGGTCCGGGGGCACCGCCAACTTCTCCTTCAAGGACCTGCCCGCAGGGGCGGACTTTGTACTCAAGGACGATGAGGCGGGTATCCCGTTCCTGGCCCTGTTCCTCCCCGAGCTGCGGGACACCTATACCCGCACCAACGCCCAGTACGACGTGAGCTGGACGTTCGAGGCCAACCGCACCGACGGCGGGGTGCTCGGCCCCCTGGGAGAGGAGTTCAAGCTCACCGTGACCCCGGGGTCCCTGACTGGAATCCAGAGGATCGTGTTCAAGTACGGGAACATCAACGCCCCGACCCGGCTGGAGCTCAGCACCACGGAGAGCTTTGTCATCCAGGCCCTGAAGACCCAGCCCCCCGTGGCCCGGTTGGTTCTCACCCCTGCGGCCCCTCGGGCCAAACAGACCATCACCTTCGACGCCAGCGGGAGCACCGACCCCGACGGGCGAATTGTCGAGTACAAGTGGGATTTCAACGGCGATGGCGTGGTGGACCTCACCAGCACCGAGGCCCAGGTGCGCTACGCCTATCCCGCGGGGGGGAGCTTCACCGTGCAGCTCACGGTCAAGGACAACACGGGGGTGGAGAGCTCCATCACCGTACCCTTGTTTGTCTCCCCTATCACCGTGACGGTGGTCCGCTCCCTGTCGGTCATGACCGCCTTGCCGGGGTACACCTTCCGCGTCCAGGTGAGGATCCACACCGACCAGGATCTTATGGGGGCGGGCTTGGACGAAGACCCGCCCGTGGGTTGGGAGATCACGCCGGTGTCCAACGCCGGGGCGGTGTTCAAGCGGTCGGAGGTCCAATGGGTGTTCATGGACACCATCAAGGCCGGGACTGAGCGGGTCATCATCTACGATGTCACCGTGCCCAAGGCCGACGTGATGTTGGCCCTCCGCCTGCCGGCCCAGTTCTGTATCACCGGCATCTTCCAGGCCAAGGTCCCCGACATTCAGCTGGAAGTGGGCAACGAAAGCTGCTTCGTGGTGAGCGATTGTCTGCCCATTCTCGAGGCGGTGGCCCACCTGGTGCCAGCCTCGGCGCCGGGTGAGGAGGACAAGCTGGATCTCCGGCTCTCCGAGGCCATCACCCAGGAGCAGCTGATGCGGGCTGTGGAGCTCTGGCGCACCGATCGGCCTTTGGTGGGGACCTGTGGCGAGCGCATCAGCTTGGAAATGCTCAAGAGGATCGCGGCCTACGCCACCCTGTGCGTGGCGGTGGACCAGCCGCTGCCCCAGCTTCCCACCCCCAAGGTGCAGGCCCGGCGCACGATCCTGGCTCCCATCCCCTGCGAGGGCGTGGTGATCGGGTTCTACGACAGCCGGGGCAATCCGTTGGGGAACAAGTTCACGGTCAAGGTGGAGATCACCACGGACCGCGACGCCTACGGGGTGGGGCTGGACGAGGATCTGCCCGTGGGCTGGCGGGTGACCCCGATCCAGAACGATGGGTTCACCTACAAGCCTGGGGTGGACCAGTGGGTCCTGCCGGGTGTGCTCAAGGCCGGTCAGACCAAGACCATCATCTACCAGGTGGAGGTGCCACCCACGATCAGTGTGGAGACCACCCCGCCGGATCCCTGCCGGGTCATCTCGGCGGAGACCGTGGTGGGCAAGGTGGACACCGGTCACCCCTGCGTGGAGGTGGACGTGGAAGGCCAGAGCCGGGTAGAGCTCACCGACTGTCTCCGGGTCATCGTGGCCATCTCCCGGTGGGACGTCACGCGGGACACCATTGATCTGACGCTGTCGGACAAGATCACGTTCCTCCAGGTCCAGCGGGCCATTGCCTTCTGGCTTGAGGGGACCAAGGTCCCGCGAACCTGCGCCCCGGGGATCGTGGACTACGAGACGATGAAGCTGATCATCGCCTTGTGGCTGACCGGTACCCCCATCTGTGAGGCCCTCCCCTCCCGAGCGCCGGGGTACTGCCGATAGTCTCAAGGTCGCTGATCTTCCTCACGGATATGGAGGGCGGGGGCCGCCCAGCGGCCCTCGCCCTCAGCTAAGGAGATAACCATGCGCAACCTTCTTGGTGTTGTAGGAGCACTGGCAGCGTGTTGGGCCGGTCTGGCTCAAGGGCTGGTCCTGGAGGTTTCTACGTACACCCCCAACCCCGGCGCGGCGATGGGGTTCCAGGTCCGGGGTGCTCCAGCTGGGGCCCAATTCCGTTGGGACTTTGATGGAGATGGAAAGGCCGACCTCACTACCGCTCACCCCACGGCCCAGTGGACCGTGCCCCAAGGAGCCTGGGAGACGGTCGTGGAGGCCGTGGAAAGTGGGCGTGTCGTCGGGTCAGCGCGGGCGCTCATCGTGGCCGACGCCAACCTGGGAGCCTCACGCACGGTCCGGCTCGTGGGAGGAACTGTTGAGGTCACGATCTCCGTTCGGGCGAAGACCACGGTCATTGCTCCGGGGATCGAGGAGTCCATTCCCCCTGGCTGGGTGCTCGTGGTGTTGGACGACGGCGGAGCCCTGTACAAGATTGGAGAAACCCTCCAGGCGATCTGGCCCACCATCCTCGATCCGGGGTGGGAGGCAAAGCTCGTGTACCGCTTGCACCCACCGGCTGCCGGGGCCACGGCCCGTCTTTCCGGAAAGGCCAGCGGTTACGTGGCTGGGGCGCGGGTGGAAGTGAGGATCGCTGGGGCCGTGGGCTTCTAGCCCAGGGGACGGGCCCTCTTCCACAGGGACTCGAAACGGGACCGGAGGGCCCAGGCTAGCTCAGGGGTGGCGAAGAAGGCCACCCCCGCTTCCACGTTCCGGGCCAGCGAGTAGTAGGACCAGTTGGCCGAGCTCACCAACACGTCTCGGTCGTCCACAATCAAGCACTTGGCGTGGAGAACGCTATCGGGGTGATCCAGGCGTACTTGGGCCCCGTAGGAGACCAACAAGGCTCCCGCCAAACGGTTGTCCTGGGCCACTTCGGGAAACAAGGCCCCGTCCTCGAGAAGCACGCGCACGCGTACACCGCGGCCCAGGGCCCGGCGCAGGGCCTCGAGGATTCTGTTCGAGGGACTGTCGGGGTACTGGGGGTAGTAAGCGAACCGATACAGGAGCACGTCCACCGAGGACTGAGCCCGGTCGATCATGGCGGGAAGGACTTGGGCGTGAAGTGAGCTCGTGGGGAGCTCGAGAAGGGGGAGAACGTGGGGGACTTCCTCCGTGGGCAGGGGCAGCCGGGTCTTCACCTCCACCCGGCCTTCCCACAGGATGGTGAAGAACTGGGCGAAGGCCTGAGCAAGCTCCGGACAATCCAGGGCGAGGTCCACCTGGGTGCTTCGGGTGAGGGCAGTGGACGTCCAGTGCGTGGAGCCGACCACAACCCATCGCCGGTCCACCACCAGGAACTTGGCGTGGAGGGTAACCCCGGCAGGGTCCTCCCGCACCGACACCCCGCGCTCCGCAAGGAACGTCAGCGCCCCACGCTGTTCCGGCAGGAGATCCGTCTCTCTCCGCTCGAGGAGTACCTGGACCTTGACACCCCGGGAGGCGGCTTGGGCTAGGGCGGTGAGGAGGCCGTGGGTTGCTCCAGCGGCGGGGTAAAGCCGGAGGTCGGACAAGGCCACCAGGACTTCCTCTCTTGCGGCCGAGGCAAGCTGGGTGACGAACTGCTCGTAGTAAGGCGCACCCACCTCGCTCACCAAGGGCACCACGGGGAAGGCCGCCGCGGTGAGGGCGACCCACAGGACCACAATGGCGACTGGCTTCATCCCCAGCTATGATATTTGCCCCATGGCAAGGGAACTTCTACCTGCGGAGCTGCGCCGCACTTGTCCTCCCGAAGTCTTCACCTTTCGCACGACCGATGAGCTTGAACCCCTGGCAGGGATCATCGGTCAGGATCGGGCCGTGGAGGCCCTCCAGGTGGGTCTGGCGCTTCGCCAACCCGCCCATCGGTACAACGTGTTCGTCACCGGGGAACCGGGGTTGGGGAAGACTTCGGCGGTGGCCCACTTCCTCCGGGAGATTTCCTCCACCTTGCCCACCCCTCCCGACATCTGCTACGTCCACAACTTTCAGGTTCCCCATGCCCCGCGGTACTTGCTTGTTCCGCCTGGGCGGGGCCGGGAGCTCCGCCTGGACATGGAGCGGTGCGTGGAGTTCTTGGCCCGGGAGCTGCCCAAAATCTTGGAGAGCGAGGAATTCAAGGCCCGGGCCAAGCGGGAACGAGAGAAGTTCGGGCAGCGCCGGGAGGAGGTTTTCCGGCAGCTGGAGCAGCGCGCTGCCGCCCTGGGGTTCGCCATTCAACGAACCCCCGTGGGGGTGAACACGATTCCCCTCAAGCCGGATGGGACCCCCTTTTCCCAGGACGAGTACCAGGCCCTTTCCCCCGAGGAGCAGGCCGGGATCCTCCACCGCCAAGAGGAGCTTCAGGAGAGCGTGCGGGAGACTTTCCAAAAGCTGGGGGAGCTCGAGGAGTCCTGGCAGGAGATCCAGCGCGACATCACCAAGCGGGCGGTCCAGTTCATGATCGCCCCCCGATTTGCCCAGCTGCGAGCCAAGTACGCAGGTTTGGACCGGGTGCAGACGTTTCTCAAGGAAGTGGAGAACGATGTGGTGGAGAATGCCCACCAGCTTCAGGGTGGCGAGAAGAAACCCCCACTCCCCCTTCCCTTCCCGTTTCCTGAGGCCCCGGACCGCTTTGCTCGCTACAGGGTGAACGTGATCGTGGACCGCACCGGTCAGCAAGGGGCTCCGGTGGTGGTGGAAGAAAATGCCACGTACACCAACTTGTTCGGGACGATGGAGCGGAAGGTGCAGTTCGGGGTGGTCACCACGGACTTCACCCAGATCCGAGCAGGTTCCCTTCACCGGGCGAACGGGGGGTTCCTGGTTCTTTCCGCCTCAAACCTTTTGCGGTTTGGCTTGAGCTGGGAAGCGCTCAAGATCGCCCTCAAGGGTGGGGAGATCCGCATCGAGGATCCGGCCCAGATGTTGGGCTTGGCCTCCACCGAGGGGCTGCGCCCGGAACCGGTGCCCTTGGACGTCAAGGTGATCATCATCGGTTCACCGTACCTCTACTACCTCCTCCACTACTACGACGACGACTTTCGCAAGCTCTTTGCCATTCGAGCGGACTTCGATCGGGAGATGCCCTGGACCGAGGACACGGTCCAGGCCCTTGCCCGGTTCATTCGAGCCCGGCGGGACATCAACCCCTCTCTGCTCCCCTACAGCCCGGATGGGGTGGCGCGGGTGGTGGAGTGGGCTGCGGAGATGGCCGGCGACCAGAAAAAGCTCACCACCCACTTTGGTCAGCTGGCGTCTTTGGTGGACGAGGCCAGTTTCTGGGCCCGGGAGGAATGGGCCTCCCTCGTCACCGCTCAGCACGTCCGAAAGGCCATCCGCAAAGGGCGGCGACGACATGCCCTCCTTGCCGAACGGATCCGGGAATGGATCGCCCGGGGCAAGATCGTGGTCAACGTCCACGGGACGGCGGTGGGGCAGGTCAACGGTTTGGCCGTCATCGATCTTGGAGACTTCGCCTTTGGCAAGCCCACGCGCATCACGGCCAACGTGTTCACCGGAAAGTCCGGGGTGGTGGACATCGAGCGGGAGGCCGAGCTGGGAGGCAAGCTCCACACCAAGGGCGTCCTCATCCTCAAGGGCTACGTGGGCGAGCGGTTCGGAGGGCGGCAACCGGTGTCCTTCTCGGCCAGCTTGGCGTTGGAGCAGACGTACACCGGGGTGGAGGGGGATTCGGCCTCGGCGGCCGAGCTCTACGCCCTCCTTTCTGCGCTGTCCGGCGTGCCCTTCAAACAAGGGGTGGCCGTCACCGGGGCGATCGATCAAAAGGGGCGCCTCCAGCCCATCGGGGGCGTGAACGAGAAAGTGGAAGGGCACTTCCTGGTGTGCCAGGAGCTGGGCCTTACCGGGGACCAGGGCGTGATCATCCCCAGCGGCAACGTGGATGACCTCATGCTCCCTGAGGAGGTGGTGGAGGCCGTCGCGGCAGGCAAGTTCCACCTCTGGGCCTGCGACCATGTGGAACAAGGCCTGTCCGTCCTCACCGATGTCCCCATAGGGGAACGGGATTCAGAAGGGCACTACCCCCCTGAGTCCCTGTTTGGTAGGGTGGAGCGGAGGCTGGAAGAGATCCGGTCTGTACTGGAAAAAGACGAGGGCTAGTCCTCGCCGGCCATGGGCAGCGTTTCCTTGCGGAGGAACCGGGCTGCGACGGTCACGGGAAGGGCTGGGGTTGTCCCCGCCGGCATGGCTTGAAACTCTGTCCCCTCCTGTACTTTGCGAAGGGCAACGACGGCCATTCCCACCTGCCCGTGTTCCAGCACCACGGCGCTGGTGACCCAGCCCACTTGGGTTCCAGACCTATCGGCCAACGCTGCTCCGGCCCGGAGCGGCCGCTGACCCGGTGCCACCGTGAACCGGATCAACTCCCGCTGCCAGTTCTCCCACGCCCGGAGGTAAGCCGACCGGCCCACAAAGAACGCCTTGTGCAACTTGACGTAGGGGGCAAAACCCGCCTCGTGGGGCAGGACCTTGTGCGGGCCAGCCAGCTCATGGCCGTACAGGGGTAGGCCGGCTTCGGTGCGGAGGGAGTCCCGGGCCGCCAGGCCGCAGGGCACCAGCCCGTGGGGTCTGCCCGCTTCCACCAAGGCTTCCCACAGCCGTAGGGCCTCCGCCTGGGGCACCAAAAGCTCGTAGCCCAAGGGTTCCCCGGTGTAGCCCGTCCGCGTGCAGATGACCTCCACCCCCAAGGGGTGAAGCTCCACGAGCTCGGTGCGGCGCAGGGCCACCAACCGGCGCCTGTCCACCGCCGGGAGCAGCCGCACAAGGATCGAGCGCGACAGCGGCCCCTGCAGAGCCCAAAGCGTCCAGGGCTCCTTTTCCCGCTTGAGGTCCCTGAGGCTGACAGGGCCGTCCGGCTCAACCCAGGGCCGGTCGGGGTCCAGCTGGACCTTTCCCTCGAGGATGGCGTTCAGCCAAACCCAGTCCTTGGCTTCGTTGGCGGCGTTGACCACCACCAGGAACTTGTCCTTGGTCAACCGGTACACCATGAGGTCGTCGAGGACCTGGCCCTCCGGGTCGAGGAGGAAGGCGTACTGGGACTGTCCGGGCCTGAGCCAGCCCGCGTAGTTGGTGGTCGCCAGGTTCAGAAAGCTTTCGGCGTAACGGCCGGAGACTTCAAAAGCACCCATGTGCCCGAGGTCGAACAGCCCGGCCCTCTCCCGCACAGCCTTGTGCTCGGCCCAGCTCGACCCGTACCACAGGGGCATTTCGTAGCCAGCAAACTCCGCCATCTTGGCCCCGGCCCGAACATGCCAGGAATGAAGAGGCGTGCGGTCCACCGGGCGATCGGGAACTTCAAAGGTGTAGGCTTGACGAGCGGAGGCTCCTTTAAGGCCGGTTCCCCCCACCATGTAGGGCTTGTGCAGGGCAAAAAGGTCGGGATGAGCCTTGCAGGCTGCACGGGTGTCTCCTTCCACCCCGGCGAACACGGACTCCAAGACCTTGCTCGTCGGGTTGGCCTTCCCAATGGTGATCTTCTGGCTGCCGTCCAGGGTGAACTGGGCCTCGAGCTCTCTTTCCTCGACCACGGCCGGCCCCTGGACCTTGCGGTAAATGTCCTTGGGATCGAAGAGCACGTACCCGTCGGAGAGGGCGGAGAGCCAGTCCTTGAGGGCCGCGGTTCTCTCGCTCGGGCAGAGGAGGACGAACTGCTCACGCCCCAGGCCATCGTTGGGCAGACGACCGATGAGGGCCTGAGAAAGAACTTGCCCTTCTCCGCTGAGGAACAGGGCCTTGCGGGCCTGACCCGGATCCAACGAGAGCACGTGAGCCGTGGAAGCTTCGTGGAGAAGTTGAGCGCACCGCCCGCCGCGAACCACAAGCACCCCGGAGCGCTCTTTCCTGGGCTTCTCCCGGGGCGTCCCTCCGAACTTCTCCACCAGGGCCGCCACCCGATCCCGGGCTTCCTGGAGCACCCCAAGGGGCACCTTCCCCCGGGGCAGGGGGCCCGTCACCCCCAGGTAGTGGAAGGGGCGGATTTGGGTGAGGACCATCGCCGTGATCTCCGCGATCTCCTCCATTTCGGGCTTTCCCATGCCCCGTTGGGTGACCCAAGGGGTGCCGTACCGGACGCCCCGGGCGTCGGCCGCGGACAGGTCCCCGGGGATGGTGTTCTTGTTGGCCACGATGCCCACAAGGTCCAAGATCCGAGCGGCGATTTCCCCCATGGGGTGCTGGCCGTTGGCCGCCCGCAACGGCCGCAGATCGAGGACCAAAAGGTGGGTGTCGGTTCCTCCATAGCAGAGGGTCAGCCCCTGCTTGGCCAAGGCAGCGGCGAGGTCCTTGGCGTTGTGCACGATCTTGTGCTGGAGGCGGCGGAACTCTGGGGTGCGGGCCAGGGCCATGGCGGCAGCGAGGCCGGCCCACTTGTTCACATGGGGTCCCCCTTGGGCGCCCGGGAACACCGCGGCGTCAATCCGGGCCGCAACGTCCGGGTCAAAGGACAGAATCACCGCGCCGCGGGGGCCGCACAGGGTCTTGTGGGTGGTGAACATGACCACGTCGGCGTAGCCCACGGGCGTGGGGTACGCCCCCGCCAGGGCCATCCCCGCGGTGTGGGCAATATCGGCCAACAAGAAAGCCCCGCAGGAAGAGGCAATTTCCCGGAACTTCTTCCAGTCGGGCGCCCAGGGGTAAGAGGTGTAGCCGGCGATGATCAGTCGGGGTCTCTCTTTCTTGGCCAGTTCCTTGATTTGCTCGTAGTCCAACCGCTCGGTGTTGGGGTCCACCCCATACCGGACCATGCGGTAACGCTTTCCGGACTGGTGAAAGGGGGAGCCGTGGGAGAGGTGGCCCCCTTGGGCCAGCTCTAGGGCCATCACCGTGTCCCCAGGTTGCAGCAGGGCCTCGTAGATGGCCATGTTGGCCGCTGCGCCTGAGAGGGCTTGGACATTGACAAAGATGCTGTCGGGCCCCACGTCGGGCGTGGCGAAGGCCTCGGCCACCCGCCGACAGGCCAACGACTCCACCAGGTCTGCAAACTCCACGCCCTTGTAGAATCGGCGGTCGGAGTACCTGCGGAAGTACGCCAGCTGCTCAGGAAAATCGGTGAGGCGGGCCTCGCCCTGGCGGAGCATCTCCTCCCGGGGGTAGCCCTCGGCGTAGATCGAGGTAAACGAAGAGGCCAGTGCCTCCCGTACAGCTTTGGGGGTGAGGGACTCCGAGGGGATCAAAATGATCTTGTCCCACTGCCGCTGCTCCTCCAGGCGGATGAGCTCGGCCAACGCCTGGTCAATCTCCTCCAATGCCATGCCCAGAAGGTTGCGCTCGTTCATAGGTTGTCCTCTCGACCGGGGAGGGGAAGGGGCCCGAAGCGGGGCTCCCGGTCCACGCCCCGCCAGGCCAGCTCGCTGGCCAAATACAAGCCTCCCGAGACCAAAGCGTGCCCGCCCAAAAGGAACGGTGTGGGGGAGGCCGCACAAGCCCGGATCAGATCCCGAAGCTGGGGGTGGCCAAGTTTTTCGTACTCCAAAAGGTCGGAAGCAAAGCGCTCCTCAGGAGGGGGCCAGACCCCGAGGTGGGCCATGTACACCCGCGTGTCCCACACCACCACGTCCCCGTACTGGCCCAGAAGTGTGACCAGTTCGGCGGGCGTGCGGTTGCGGCCCATCACCCCGAGGAGGGAGCGCACAGCTCCCCGTTCGGCCCGGCCGCTGGACTCCATGCCCCGCTCTTCGGAGATAATCCGCATTCGACAGGCTGCATGTCGCTCCAACCAGCGAAGCAAGTGCCCTCCCACCCGGCCCATCACCACCACCTCTTTCTCTGGGTCCACCAGGGCCCCCAGCAGGGCCTGGGCGGGCTGGGTAGGCAAAACGGAAAGCACCGCCCTCAGTTCGGAGGGAAGTTCAGGGTGGAGCGCCAAGATCCGCAGCTCCCCCGGGGTGTCGATGTCAAACTGGGTCCCTGCTGAGCGGGGAAGCTCGTAGCAGCGGTACCCCAGCTGCCAGAGGCGGATCCCCAAAGGGTTGTCGCGGGCAAGGTCGGGCAACGCACAGGGCGGGGAGAAGAGAAGGAAGTCGGTGGAGAAGAAGTTGTTGAGGATGGCGAATGGCGGTGCACAGGGCTCAGCCGTTACAAGGGCATCCAAATCGCTGTCGCTGAGGAGAAGGCCGCTCCCTCCGGAGAAGTACAACACCCGCTCAGCCTGGCAGGCCGAGGCGAGCTCCGCCAACCGCTGGCCAAAGGTCCAGGGACCAGGGGGATCGGGCTCGAGGTGGACGTCCACCTGGGACCAAGCAGCTGGCGTGGGTGTGGCCACCACCACGTCGTTCACTCCGGGGTGGTTGAGAAGTCGGCGGGCCAGGAGCCGTGCGGCCTCGGTCCGGGTTCGCCCTACCAGCCCTTCTGCCCCGCTATCGAACAGGAGAGCCACCGTGCGGGGCATGGGGCCCGCCTAGGGTTTGTCTTCGTAGGGCAAGAGGGCGATCTTCCGGGCGCGGTCGATCTCCCGGGCCAGCCAGTTCTGGTGCTTGGCGCACAGGCGCGTCATCCGCCGGGAGAGGATCTTGCCTCGCCGGTTCATGAACTGGCGGAGTGTCTCGGGATCCGTGTACCGGAACGTCAGACCTTGATCGCACACGCGGCAGACTCTGCGGCGCTGAAACATTAGAACGGAACCTCCTCTTCGGGCTCGGTAGGTGCCGGCTCAGGGGGGGCTTGGGGCTCGGTGGGTTTCGCGCCCAGGAAGTGGACGGCCTGGGCCACCACTTCTGTCACCCGCCGGCGGTCGCCGTTCTGGGTCTGGAAGGAGCGCGCGCGCAGCCTTCCGTCCACGGCCACCAGCCGCCCCTTTTTCAAGTAACTTGAACACACGTCGGCTTGCCGGCCCCACACCACCACAGGGATGAAATTGGTCTCCTCTTCAGGTTGATCGGTCTCCGGGTTCTTCCACACCCGGTTGACCGCCAAGGTAAACCGGGCCAGAGGTAGGCCTTTCTGGGTGTAACGGACTTCCGGATCGTCGGTGAGGCGCCCGCTGAGGATCACCCGGTTGATGTCGCTCATGCTACTCTTCGTCCAACCGGACGATTTGGTGACGGAGGATCGCATCCTCCATCACCAACCGGTCCTCTAGGTTGCGGATGCGGTCGGGGGGCAGGCTGAACGTCAAGGCCACATAGTACCCCTCGCGGAAGTGCTGAATCTCATAGGCCAAGATGCGGGAACCCCATTCATCGGTGGTCTGCACGGTTCCCGATTCGCTTTGGATGAGCTGGTGCACGCGGGCGATCTTGCCCCGCCGGGCCTCCTCGTCCAAGTCCGGGCGAAGGATGTACACCATCTCGTACGTTCGGAGCTCAGGGGCCACGTCCGTCCTCCTTGGTGAAAGTTCCCATTTCAACTGCAACTTTACCCACTGGGAGCGGGCTGTCAACCTCCTTGGGCTGGGAAGTTCGTTGGGAAGAAGGTTCATACTTGACAGGGTGAAAGAAGTTCCCTATACTAGGGCAACTTCGCCCTAGGGAGGGGGTGTTAAAATGAACAAGGGAGATCTGGTAGAGAGGATCGCGCAGCGGACTGGGCTGACAAAGAAAGACGCCCGGAAGGCTCTGGATGCCACCATCGACATCATCACCGAGGCCATCGCCGCCAACGAGGAGGTCCTTCTCACGGGGTTCGGGAAGTTCGAGGTCCGGACACGGAAGGCTTCTCAGAGGATCAACCCGCAGACCCAGAAGAAGATCATGGTCCCGGAGAAGGTCGTACCGGCCTTCAAGGCGGGCAAGAACCTCAAGACCCTGGTGAGCAAGCGCCTCAAGGTCACCCAGGAGCGCGGGCAGCTTCGGGTCCGCAGGGCTTAGGTCTGGGGGTGAGGTGGGCGGCTCGCCGAGCCGCCCACCTCGGACTTCTTAGGAGGCGGGGGGAGCAGGCCAACTCGTTGGCCGCTTGGGTGGGGCAGGGCGGCAGTTGCTCGTTGGGCCTGCTCCCCGAGCGTGCTGATCATGAGGGCTGGCTCTCACAGGATGAGGAGTTCGATGGCCGTATTGTACCTCACCGCCGCGGGCCAGGTCAAGGGTACAGTCTTGTCAGCGTTCTTGCGAAGGGAATTGCTTCCCGGATGTGGGGGAGGCCGGCGATCCATGCGACAACACGCTCTACCCCCAGGCCGAAGCCGGAGTGCGGTACAGAACCCCACTTTCTTAGATCAAGGTACCAGCCGTACGGCTCCACGGGCAGGTTGTCCTCCCCCAGCTGCTCAAGGAGCTCTTGTTCTGTGTCCACCCGCTGGGAGCCCCCGATGATTTCCCCGTAGCCCTCGGGGGCGATCAAATCGGCGCACAGCACGACCTGGGGATTGGTCGGATCCTTCTTCATGTAGAAGGGTTTGAGCTTGCGGGGGAACCGCTCCACGAACACCGGGCGCCCAAACTCCTGGGACAGAGCGTCCTCGGCCTCGGCCCCGAAGTCGTCCCCGTGGTGGATGGGTACCCCCCGGCCCTGGATCAGGCGTATTGCTTCATCGTAGGTGATCCGAGCAAAGGGGGGCCGCACTTCCTCCCGGAGCTTAGTGGCGTCGCGCTCCAGTTCCTCCAGTTCGCGGGCGCGGCACCGCACGACCGACTCCACCACGTAGCGGACAAGGTCTTCCTGGAGTTGGAGGTTCCCTTGG
Organism: uncultured bacterium; assembly: GCA_937122485.1. Taxonomy (GTDB): domain Bacteria; phylum Bipolaricaulota; class Bipolaricaulia; order Bipolaricaulales; family Bipolaricaulaceae; genus CAKZKH01. The sequence goes on from CAKZKH010000236.1 coordinate 36,468, forward strand.
TGGTCGAGAAACGCTTGTTCGGCCTCGGCCATCCAAAATTCAATGAGGTGCTTGCGGGTCTTGGACTTCTCGGCGCGGAACACTGGACCAATCCAGTACACCTTGCCCAGGGCAGCGCACGTGGCCTCGAGGTAAAGCTGGCCCGACTGGGAGAGGTAGGCGGGCTGGCCAAAGTAGTCCAGGGAAAACAAGGTCGTCGTCCCCTCCACGGCGGTACCCACGATGATGGGCACCTCGGTGGCCACAAACCCCCGCTGGTGGAAGAACTCGCGGATGGCCCACAGAACGCTGTCCCGAATGCGCAGGATCGGTACCTGCTTGCGCATCCGCATCCAGAGGTGGCGGTGGTCCATGAGGAACCCCACCCCATGTTCTTTGAGCCCGATGGGGAACGGCTGTTGGGGAATGTGGACGGCCTCGATCTTTCGCACGAGGAGCTCGTGCCCTCCAGGGGCCCGAGGGTCGGCTCGCACTGTGCCCCACATGCGAAGCGAACTTTCCTGGGGGAGGCTTTCCGCCAGTTCGAACGTGGCCGAATCCGCGTCGGGCGTCACCACGCCCTGAACCCACCCGGTCCCGTCCCTGACCAGCACGAATCGGACCTTCCCCGAGGAGCGCTTGTTCCACAGCCACCCCTGGATGAGGACCTCGTTCCCTACGTGCTGGGGCAGATCCTCCACGTAAACCTGGCTCATCGTTCTCCTGGGGCTAACCCGCCCCCTTCTTGCGTTCCTTTTCCTGAACGTGGGCTTCGATGTAGGCGATGGCCTCCCCCACCGTGGCGATCTTCTCCACGTCCTGGTCAGGGATCTCGATTCCGAACTCGTCTTCCATCTCCATGAGGAGCTCCACGGTATCCAACGAATCCGCGCCCAGGTCGTCCACCAACGAGGCCTCATCGGTGACCTCTTCCAGGTCCACCATGAGCTGTTCGGCGATGATTTCCCGCACGCGGTCGGCGATCTCGCTCATCTGTCCCACCTCCTTTTCGGCGGGGGGCAACCCGCCCGGTGCACGTCTTGCCCACCCGGGTGGACAGTCCCCGGGTGCGCGGCGGAGCGTACCCGGACATGCCAAGGCTTGGCAAGTCCATCCTGGGGGTTAGAAAGGGGGGAGTTGGGCGAGGAAGTCGGCCTGGCACACCTTGAACACGCGGCGAACAGCTCCGGCGACGGCCGGGGCATCGGAGCGGCCGTGGGCCACAAACACCAGGCCCCTTACCCCCAAAAGGGGGGCAGCGTTGTGCTCGCGGTACCCCAGGCCGCGGGCGACGGCCCGCAGGGCTGGCCGGGCTATCCAACCCCCCAGCCGAGCCCGCCGCGACCGGTGGAGCTCCCTCCGCAGAGCCTCTGTTACGGCCTCCACCCCGCCTTCCAGGGCTTTGAGGAACAAGTTGCCGCTGAACCCGCCTGTCACCACCACGTCCACCGGGCGCTCGGTGAGCACGTTGTGGGGTTCCACGTTGCCGCGGAAGTCGGGCCGCTGTGCGAGGAGGGCATGGGCCTGTTGGGTCACCGTGTCCCCCTTGTGGGGCTCGGTTCCGATGTTGAGGAGACCCACGGTGGGGAGGGCTACGTCGAGAACCACCCGGGCGTACGCCGCCCCCATCGAGGCGAACTGAAGGAGGTAGGGGGGTTTGGGGTCGGCCGAGGCCCCGGCGTCCACCAGGAGCACCTCTTTTCCCTTCAGGGTAGGGAGGGAAGCGCACAGGGCCGGGCGGTGGACTCCGGGCAGCCGCCCCAGGTGGAGGAGGGCGGTGGCCACCACCGCCCCGGTGTTCCCGGGAGAAAGGAAGGCTTCCGCCTGCCCCTGGGCGAGGAGGGCGAGCCCGCGGGCCAAGGAAGTGTCGGTCCGGCGCGCCGCTTCCACCGGCTTTTCCTCGGGGTCCACAAACAGAGGGCAATGGAGGAGGGAAACGTTGGGGAGGTCCGGCAGGTGGGGTTCGATTTGGCGGGCATCGCCCACGACCACGAGGTCCAGGGGGAGCTCCGCCGCCGCCTGAGCGGCCCCTGCGGCCAGCTCCCCGGGGGGCCGGTCGGCCCCCATGACGTCCACCACGATTCGGGGAGCCACCTGGTGCCGAGGGTGGGATTTGAACCCACACAGGCCGAAGCCCACTGCCCCCTCAAGACAGCGCGTCTGCCAATTCCGCCACCTCGGCGCGGTGGGGATGGTATCGGAGGCTTCTCAGCCGATCAAGAGTTGTCACCCAAGCGGCCGAAGGTACCCTACCAGGCCGATGCTGGGCGTGTACTGGGGGGATCCCCTGCTTTGCGAACGGGCCCTGGCGAAGAGGCTCGCGGCCTTTGGCCCCGGGGAAAGACGGGTGTTGTGGGGCGATGAACCCTGCCTGGGCCCCCTCGTGGAGGAGCTCCGCAGCCTGGACCTCTTCTCCGCCCAGCGGGTGATCGTGGTACGGCGCGCCGATCCCCTCAAGGATGAACCTGTTCTTGTCCGCACGCTGGGTCGAGGACTTCCCCCCGGGCTTGGGGTGTTCTTCCTCGGGCAGGACTTGCGTGGGCCGTTGGCCCGCCAGGCCCAGGAGGCCTTGGGATTCCCTACGCCCAAGGGCGGGGAACTCAAGGCCTTGGCTCGGATCTTGCTCGAGGAGGCGGGGGTCCAGGGTCCTGATCACCTCGTCGATTTGCTTGTCGAGGCCTGCGGTGGGGAAACCCTGAGGTTGGCTCAGGAAGTGGGGAAACTTGCAGTCTGGGGGGGAAGAAGACTCTCGCTGGATCAGGCTCAACGGCTCCTTGTGTTCTCTCAGCCCCTGGTTTATCCCTACCTTGACGCGCTGGGGCGGGGGCAGACGGGACCGGCCCTGAACGTGTTGCGCGAGCTCCTGCGCAGGGGCTGGTCAGCGCCGGCTTTGTTCTTCATGGTGGTGCGTCACATTCGGGACCTCCTCATGGTTCTGGGGGCCCGGGCGGAAGGAAGGCCGGCTCCTGGGCCGGACTGGCTTGTGCGCCGGCGGTTGGACCAGGCCCAGCGCTGGGGAGAAGCGCGGTTGGTGGAGCTGCTTGTTCTGGCTCAGGAGCTTGATGTGAAAGTGAAAACGGGCCGCCTCTCCGCCGAGGCGGCCCTCCAGCTCCTTACGCTTGCGTGGGCACCGGCCTGACAGGGATCCGCTCCCCTAGCCCCGTGGTCTCCAACAGAAGCCTGGACAGCACGAGCGCAGCGAACATGGAAGCCGCCACGCCCAGGCCGAGGGTGATGGCAAAACCCTCCACCGGTCCAGACCCCAACAAGAACAGGATTACGGCGGTGATGATGGTGGTGATGTTGGCGTCGAGCACGGCGGAGAGGGACTTGGCAAACCCTGCGGCCACACAGGCCCGCGGGGCCTTGCCGGTCCGGCGCTCCTCTTTGATCCGCTCAAAGATGATCACGTTGGCGTCCACCGCCATGCCCACGGTGAGGACCAACCCGGCGATCCCCGGAAGTGTGAGGGTTGCTCCAAACCCCCGCAGCGCGGCGAACACGAGGAGCAGGTTCATCACAAGGGCGGCGTTGGCCGCCAGCCCCAGCCAGCGGTAGTACAGCACCATGTACACCAAGATGAGCCCGAAGCTCAGCACGAGGGCGAGGGTGCCCCGCCGGACGTACTCCGCTCCAAGGGTGGGGCCCACCGTCTGCTCTTCCATCACCTGGACGTTGGTGGGGAGGGCCCCGGAGCGCAGGACCACGGCCAGGAGCTTGGCCTCCTCCATGGTGAACCTCCCGGTGATCGTTGTGGAGTCCTGAATCGCCCGCCAGCCGCCCTGGGCGGCCTGTTTGATGCTCGCGCTCACAAGGGGAGCGGAGTACACCACGTTGTCCAACACAATGGCCAGCCGATCGTTGACCTGCAACCTGCGAAGGGCTTCCACAAACCGTTCCGCTCCAGCCCGGTTGAAGGTGAGGGCGATGAACAGGCCAGGGTTGCGGGGGTCTTGGGACAGTCGCACCTGGGCGTTGTCCAACACGTCCCCAGTCAGGAGGGCTTCACCTTCGACGAGGAAGAACTCCTTGCCGTCGTTGGAGGGGAAGATCTCCTGGAGGAGGGTGCGGCGGGCCAGGAGATCGTCGGCGTTGGTGGCGGCATCGATCACCTTGCGGAACTCCAACAGGGCGGTACGTCCAAGGAGCTGGCGAGCTTGCTCCGGGTCCTGGACCTTGGGGATCTTGACTTCGATGCGGTCCACCCCCAGAGGGCGGATCTCGGCGTTCACCATGCCGTACTGGTCGATCCGTTCCGAGAAGATGGTCACCAGGCGGTCCACCAGATCCTTTCTCCGCTCGGTCTCCATCTCTGCGGCCCCCTCGGCCTGGAGCACAAGCCGGACCCCCCCCTGAAGGTCCAGGCCAAGCTTGATTAGGTTCTGAAAGGGCCAGAACGGATAGAGAAGGCCCACCGAAGCGAACAGCAGAGCCAACACAGCCCCAAACCGGATCCAATCGGAGCGCTTCATCTTCAGGTCACCTACTTCCGGATCTTGTCCACGATACTGGCCTTGGATAGCCGGAGTTTGCCCTCTTCCACGGTGAGGACCACCGTGGTGTCATCCAGTTCCTCTACCGTGCCGATGATGCCCCCAGCGGTCATGACCCGGTCCCCTCGCTTGATGGAGGAAAGGAGGGTCTGGTGCTCTTTCTGGCGGCGGCGCTGAGGGCGGATGAGGAGGAAGTAGAAGATGGCGGCGAACGCCACCAGCATGACCACCATCGTGATGAGGGATTGGGTCGTCTGGGCCTGGTCTGTCGTCTGTCCGTACCCGATCATTGCATCACTCCTTTGTTCCAAATTCTCCACGTCCCGAGGGCCACATGCCCCACGGCCACGAGGGCCACTCCTGCCGTCCAAGCGAGAAAAGCCGCCCCTGAAAGGTTGCGAGCTAGGGCCACCACCTGGTGCAACAGGATGAAAACGGCGAGCCAAAGTATAGCGTACAGGCCCATGGCGAGCGAACGAGATCGGACAAGATCCAAGGCCACAGTGAGGACCACCACCCCCAGCCACCCCGCACGGAGCCAAACCACCTCCACCTGGCTCAGGGCGAGGAAGAACGCGGCTTGGGCAGGCAAAAGGCGAATTGGGGAGCCGCGGGCCAGTCCACCGCGCAGGGTTCGAATCAGCGCATACACCCACAGTGCGCCCAGGGCCAGGCCTCCCGCCGCTTGCCACGGGCCGGGGTGAAGGGGGAGCAAGACGGCCAACAGGATGAGGAGAAGGCTCCCCACGAGAAAGGCGACGGCCTTCATGCCAATCGGTGGATGAAGGCGGTGGCCAAGCCCAAGAACAGGCCGATGCCAATCAGGTCACCGATCGTTGTGGCGATGGGCCCGGACACCATGGCCGGATCAATGCCCACACGCTTGAAGAAGAAGGGGAGGGTGCCCCCTGTGAGGCAGGCGCCCACCGTGGTCCCGGCCAGGGCCAGCCCGGCCACCAACCCGAAGAATGGGCGGTGCCACATCACGGCTGCGATCAGGCCGATCTCTGCCCCGAGGGCCAGACCCGCCAACAGCCCCACCCGGACCTCTTTCCACACCACCCAGGGCAGGTTGCGCCAGTCCACTAGGCCCAAGGCCATCCCGCGAATGGCCACGCTCAGGGCCTGAGATGCCGCGTTCCCGCTCATGTCGGCGATCAGGGGCATGAGCGAGGCCACGAAGGCGATTTGGGCAATCGTCCCCTGGAACCGGCTGACCAACGTGGCCACCGTCATGTTCAGCAGCACCAGGACCATGAGCCAGGGCAGGCGCTTCCGCACCGAGGTCTGGGGCGGATCCAGCGGTTGATCTTCTCCGGCCGGAATACCTCCCAGCCGCAGCACGTCTTCGGTGGTCTCCTGACGGATGACGTCGAGGACGTCGTCGATGGTGACGATGCCCAAAAGGGCTCCGGCATCGTCCAGGACCGGAAGAGCCATGTAGTTGTACTTGTCGAACATTCGGGCCACTTCTTCCACGTCCATGGCCACCGGGAGGTAGACGAATTCGGTCTGCATGAGGTTGCGGATCGGGGCCTCGGGGCGGGCCAGCACCAGCTCCCGCAGGGACAGGACGCCCAGGAGTTTGCGGTCCTTATCCACCACGTAGGCGTAGTAGATCGTCTCGGCCTCTTCGGCCACGCGGCGCAGGTAATCGATGGCCTCTTGGACAGTCATGTCTCCGGGGAGGGTCACCACCTCGGTGGACATGAGCCCCCCGGCGGTGTCGGGGGGGTAAACCATCAGCTCCCGCAGGGTCTTGGCCTGCCGGGTCTCCAGGCGAGCCAGAATGTCCTGGACGGTGTGGGCGGGGAGCTCGGCCAGGAGGTCTACGGCATCGTCGGGCTCCATGTGGGAGAGGATCTTCACCGCATCGTCCCTGTTGAGTTCAGCGAACAGGCGAGCCGCTTCCTCAGGGTCCATCTCCCCCAGGGGCGCCGCGGCCGCTCGCCTTTTGTACAGGCGGCGGAGAAGCTCGACTGCCTCCTCTTCCTCCAAAGCCAGAAGGATCTCGGCGACGTCCGCAGGGTGACGCCTCAACAGCTCGTGAACGTCCAGGGTCGGGGTTTCGTCCTCAGGCACAGTGGCCCACTATAGCGCGGAACCGTGGCCATGCCCACTGTTCACAGTGCGGCCCGAACCCCCAGGGAAATGAGAAGGACCACAACGCCGGCCAACCCCACGCCCAGGGCGATGGCCGGTCCGGCCCGGCGCGGTTCCAGCCCCAGCAGGGCGGCGAGCAAGGCCCCTGTCCACGCTCCCGTCCCGGGAAGGGGAACGCCCACGAACAGGACCAGAGCCCAGCTGCCAAGCCGGTCGAACCTGGGGCTGTGGCGCCGCCGTTGCCAATCAAGGTACCGCCCGGCCCAGATCCCCAAGGGTTTGGGGAGGCGGGGAGCAAGAGGAACGAGCACCCGAAACATCCAGAGAAGAAGGGGAACAGGCAACAAGTTCCCGGCGAGGGCCAAGAAGAAGGTCACGGCCGGAGACAGGCCCAAGGCCAGGCCGAGGGGGATCGCGGCCCGCAGCTCAGCCACAGGCGAAATGGCCAAAATCAGAACTTTGAGCTCAGCCGCCCCCTCCACGGCCGCATTCTACCGGTCTTGCCCCGCCCAGGGGAACCCTTGTACGATGGGGCCAAGGAGGCTTTGGTGCGCCTGTATAGCACACTGACCCGCCAAGTGGAGGAGCTCCCCGTGACCGACGGCACAGTGCGGATGTACGTGTGCGGTCCGACGGTGTACGACCGCATCCACATCGGCAACGCCCGGCCGTTCATCGTGTTCGACGCCCTGCGCCGGTACTTGGAGTTCCGGGGCTACAAGGTCATCTACGTCCAGAACGTCACGGACATCGACGACAAGATCATCCGCCGGGCCCACCAGGAAGGGGTCGACGCGAGGACCATTGCGGAGAGGTACGCGGCCGCCTACTTCGAAGACCTGGAGGCCCTCGGTGTCCGACGGCCCACCCACTCCCCTCGGGCCACGGAGTACGTCCCCCAGATGATCGAGCTCGTCCAGGAACTCATCCGCAAGGGCCACGCCTACGTGCTGGACGGCGACGTGTACTTTTCGGTGGGGAGCTTCCCTGACTACGGCAAGCTTTCCCGCCGCAGCCGCGAAGAGCAGGAAGCCGGGGCCCGGGTGGAAGTGGACGAGCGCAAGCGCGACCCCTTGGACTTTGCCTTGTGGAAGAAAAGCAAACCGGGGGAGCCCCACTGGCCGTCCCCCTGGGGCGAGGGCCGGCCCGGATGGCACACGGAATGCGTGGTGATGTCCCGCCATCTCTTGGGGGAAACCTTGGACATCCACGCCGGGGGAAGCGACCTCGTCTTCCCCCACCACGAAAACGAGCTCGCCCAGGCGGAAAGCCTCACCGGGAAACCTTTTGTGCGCATCTGGCTTCACGTGGGGCTGCTCACGGTGCGGGGCGAGCGGATGGGCAAGTCCGTGGGGAATTTTGAGTACGCCCGCGACGTGGTCGATCGCTATGGGTCTGAGCCCGTGCGGTACTTTTACCTCTCCCGCGACTGGCACAAGCCCCTGGACTTCTCCCACGAGGGCCTGGTCGAGGCCCAGCGGGCGGTGGAACGTGTGTACGACTTCCTGTGGGCGAACGAGGGAGGGTCGGCCCAGGCTGGGTCTGGGGACCTTGGGGCCTTGGAGAAGCGCTTCTTGGATGCCCTGGAGGAGGACTTCAATACGCCGGCGGCCATCGGGGTGCTCCAGGAGATCGTGGCCTGGGGGAACGTGGCCCGGCAAAGGGGCGATCCGGTTGGGGCTCAAGCCGCAGCAGCCCTGGTGCGCAAGCTGGGCCAAGCCCTGGGTTTGTTCCAGGAGCCCAAGCCCACGGTCCGCGGGCTAGAGGAGGAGCTGATCGGGGTTCTGGTGGAGCTGCGGGCGGAGCTGCGCAAGCGGGGTGCTTACGATCTGGCCGACCGCGTCCGCAGCCGGCTGGGAGAGCTCGGCATTGAGCTCCGCGACGGTCCTCAAGGCACGAATTGGACCGTGCGGCCCCGCACCTAGACCTGGTCCAGGGGGAAGGCCCGGTACTGCAGGGCCTCGGCCACGTGCTGGGCCTGGATGGTCTCCGATCCGTCGAGGTCGGCGATCGTGCGGGCCACTTTGAGGGTGCGCACGTAGCCCCGGGCGGTGAGGGCGAACCGGTCCACGGCCCGGGCCAGGAGGTCCTTGGCTTGGGGACCCAACGGGCAGAACTGGCGGACCTCCCGCGGCCCCAGTTCGGCGTTGGTTTTGGGCCGCTTCCACCTCTGGCGCTGAAGTTCCCGAGCGGCGACAACCCGGGCCCGCACCCGCTCCGAGGGCTCGCCAGTCCCCTCGCCGAGAAGCTCTTCGCGGGTGAGCCGGGGCACCTCCACAAACAGGTCGATCCGGTCCAGGAAGGGCCCGGACAGTTTCTTGCGGTAGGCCACAATTTCGTGGGGCCGGCACCGACAAGGCCGCAGGGGGTCTCCCAGGTGGCCACACGGACAGGGGTTCATCGCCCCGATCAAGGTGAACGAGGCTGGGAAGGTTACGGAGATCCCTGCGCGCACCACGGTGATCCTCCGCTCTTCCAAGGGCTGGCGGAGTGCTTCCAACACCTTGCGGTCAAACTCCGGAAGCTCGTCGAGGAACAACACGCCCAGGTGGGCCAAGGTGATTTCCCCGGGGCTGGGGATGCCATGGCCCCCGCCCACCATGCCCACGTAGGAGATCGTGTGGTGGGGAGAGCGGAACGGTCGGCGGTGCAGAAGCGGCCGGTTTGGGGGCAGCAACCCGGCCACCGAGTGAATCTTGGAAGCTTCCAAAGCCTCCTCGGGTGTGAGGGGCGGGAGGATGCCGGGCAGGCACTGGGCCAGGAGGGACTTGCCCGCTCCAGGAGGGCCGACCATGAGCACGTGGTGCCCGCCGGCCGCGGCAATCTCCAAGGCGCGGCGGGCGTGCTCCTGCCCCCGCACAAGCGCAAGGTCGATCCAGTCCGGTGCCTCTTCTTCGGGGAGTCGCCGGGGACAGGGCGGAATGTCCTTCTCCTTGCGCAAGAAGCTCACCACGTCCCCCAGGTGGGCGGCGGAGTAGACGGTGAGGCCCTCGACCAACGCAGCCTCGGGGGCCGAGGACTCGGCCACAACAGCTTGGGAGGTTCCCGCGTCCTTGGCAGCTAGGGCCATGGCCAGCGTGCCCCGCACCCCTCGCAAGCTCCCATCCAGGGCCAGTTCACCCAAAAACAAGGTGTGGTGAACCCGGTCCGGGGGAAGTTGGCCCGTGGCCAAGAGAATCGTTACAGCCAGGGCCAAATCGAAACCGGCGCCTTCTTTGCGCAGGTCGGCCGGAGCGAGGTTGGCCGTGATCCGCAGCTGAGGAAACTCCAGTCCCAAATTGCGGATGGCCGAGCGCACTCGCTCCCGCGCCTCCGACACCTCCTTTTCCGGAAGGCCCACCACGGTGAAGCCCGGAAGCCCAGGGCTCACGTCGCACTGGACTTCCACCAGTCGGGCTTCAATCCCGAACGGGGTTGCGCTCAACACCTGGGCGAACATCTTCCTCCCGGAAGGCATCAGGGATGTGCACCAGGCCGTTGGGGCTCACGGCCACCACGTCGAACCGCACAGGGACAGGAGGTTTGCCGCTGAGGAAGGCCTGAGCCGAGCGCCAGAGCTTGGCCCGCTTGGCCGGGGTGATCGTCTCTGCAGGCGATCCGAATTCCGAGGAAGTACGGGCCCGCACCTCCACGAACACCAGGGTGTCCCCGTCTTTGCCGATGATGTCGATTTCTCCCCCCTGCCAGCGCCAATTGCGGGCCACGATCTTGAGCCCTTGGGAACGGAGCAACTCGCAAGCCTCGTTTTCCGCGTCCTTTCCCCGCATGGCCTCCAAAATGATAGCCTCTCACGCCTGGGAGTTGCGATGATCGTTTCCAACTGCATCGGCGCATTTCCTGGTTGGTATGTGGCCACCAGCCCTTATACTGTTGGTTTTGTGAGGTTGTTGATTCGGGGAGCGGCGGTGATGCAGCGGCCGGAGGCCGAGGTGCTTCCCAAGGCCGACGTGATCATTGAGGGCCGAAGGTTTGCGGCCGTCCTCCCCGGCGGGGGAGCCCAAGGAGCCTTCGACCGCGTGATCGAGGGCGAAGGCCGTCTCCTTTTCCCGGGCCTGGTCAACGCCCACACCCACCTGGCCATGACCCTATTCCGCGGTCTGGCCGCCGACCTCCCTCTTTCCCGCTGGCTCAACGAGGAAGTCTGGCCCCGCGAGCGCAACCTCACGGGAGAAATCGTGTACTGGTTCTCTCTCTTGGGCCTGGTGGAGATGATCCGCTCCGGCACCACGGCCTTTGCCGACATGTACTTTTTCATGGAGGACGTGGCCCGGGCGGTGGAGAAAGCCGGGGTGCGCGCGCTTCTTGCTCACGGGGTGATTGCCCCCACCCCGGACCGGGTGGAGCCCGAGCTCAACAAGGCCGAAAGTTTTGTGCGGGAGTGGGAGGGCAAGGCCGAGGGCCGCGTCCGCACCGCCCTTTCTCCCCACGCCCCCTACACTTGCGGGCCCGAGGTATGGAAGCGCGCCGTAGCTCTGGCTCGTGAGCTCAAGGTCCCCATCCACACGCATCTGGCCGAGACCGCGGACGAAGTAGAGCAGGTTCGGCGGGAGAGGGGCCGAAGCCCGGCCGAGTGGCTGGAATCCTTGGGTGTGTTCGCGGTCCCTGTGATCGCGGCCCACTGCGTGCACGTGACCGACAAGGATATGGAGATCCTGGCGGCCCACAACGCCACCGCGGTGCACTGCCCGACCTCCAACCTCCGCCTGGCCTGCGGCATTGCTCCGGTGGCCGAGATGCTGCGCCAAGGGGTCAACGTGGCCTTGGGCACGGATGGCCCCGGCTCTTCTGGTCGCCTCAACATGATCGAGGAGATGCGGCTGGCGGCGGTGCTGGGAAAGCAGAAAGCTGGGGATCCCCAGGCCATTTCAGCCCAGGAGGCCCTGGCCTTGGCCACCTGGCGGGGAGCGGTGGCGCTTGGTTTGGGCAAAGAACTGGGTACAATTGAGCCCGGAAAGCGGGCCGATGCGGTCTTGCTGGACCTAACCAAGCCTCATCTGCAGCCCGGCTACAGTGCGCGAGCGGATCTGGTGTATTCCGCCCAAGGAGCCGATGTGGCCACGGTGGTGGTGGACGGCCAACCGCTGCTCCTGGAAGGAGAGCTCCAGACCGTGGATGATACCGAGGTGATCGAGCGCTGCCGGCAGTTGGCCCGCAAGTTCCAATAACCCTCCCTGGGCGAACGCCCGCTCGGGGACGGGCGCTTGGAGGTGGAACGTGGCGTTGTCCCAGGAAGAAAAGCGAGAGCTTGTCCACAAGTTCGGTCAAAACCCCCAGGATACGGGATCGGTGGAAGTGCAGATTGCCCTGCTTACCGCACGAATCCAGCAACTCACCGCGCACTTCACCGTGCACCGCAAGGACTTTCACTCCCGCCGGGGGCTCAACGTGCTGGTGGGGCGGAGGCGCCGGCTTCTTCAGTACCTGCGGCGAACCAATCCCCGCCGATACGCCCGGCTCATTCAGGAACTAAACATCCGAGGTGTGTGAAGGAATGCCTGTAGTCACAGAAGAAACAACCTTAGGCGGAAAGACGTTACGGTTGGAGAGCGGCGGGTTGGCCCGACAGGCCGATGCCGCTGTTCTTGTTGCTTGGGGGGACACCAAGGTCCTGGTGACCGTGGTCTGTCAGCCCCTGGCCCAGGAGCTGGATTATTTCCCGCTCCGGGTGGACTTCGAAGAGCGGTTCTACGCCGGGGGCAAGATCCCCGGGGGGTTCTTCAAGCGGGAGGGCAAGCCCTCCGACGAGGCGGTGCTTGCCGCCCGCCTGATCGATCGGCCCATTCGTCCCCTGTTCCCCGAGGGGTACAGGGAGGAGGTGCACGTGGTGGCCACCGTGCTGTCGGCCGAGAAGGACGC
>CAKZKH010000237.1 GCA_937122485.1 uncultured bacterium
GAGGAGGATAAGGTCGGCTTCGTTTAGAGCCTCCAGGGCCTGGGCGTAGGCCCTAGCTGGGTGTTTGAGCCACAAGTGGCGAATGGGTTGCGGATCCTTGCTGATCTCGGCCTCGCCTTCCACCACCAGGCCGTCGATCTTCTCAGCCACCAGGTCTGTGGAGTTCAGGGTGGAAGGGAGCACCCGGCCCCGCACGGAAAGGAGGTAGCTCGCCTCCTCGATGGCCCGGTCAAACCCGCCCAGAGCTTGGTCCATCCCCACCAGAAGGAGGTTGCCCAGGGAATGGCCCACCAGTCCATCCCCGGCCTTGAACCTAAACTGCAAAAAGCGGGCCATCCGCTCTTCGTCTTCGGCCAGGGCCAGCAGGCAGTTGCGCACATCCCCCGGGGGCAAGACCTCCAATTGTTCGCGAAGCTTTCCCGAGCTACCCCCGGTGTCCATCATGGTGACCAGGGCGGTGAGGTTGGCGGTGTAGTGTTTGACACCCCGCAGGAGGGTGGACAGGCCGGTGCCCCCGCCGATGCACACCACCGAGGGTGCAGAACGGAGGATGCGCGCTTCGTACAAGGCTTGAGCCACCGACCCCCCGGATTTGGGGGACACAGCCCCCAGGATCCCCCGAACCAGCATGGCCGTTCCCAAGATGGTGCCCCCCAGGCCCAACCCAGCCACGGCGGCCCCGAAGGCCGGCCGCCACACGAAGGGAATGTCCTGGACGAGCAGCCAGTACAGGCGGCGGACTCCGGCCTCCCCAAGGAGGAACAGAACACCCAAGGAAAGCAAGGCAATCGAGGCCAGGGCCACCAAGAACCAGCGCTTGACCCCCATGCCGGGGAGGAGGAGCTTGAGGATGGGGGGAGCCTTCACGACCACTCACCCCGAATGCCCGGGCCCAGTCGGGTCAAGGACTGAAAGAGCTCTGGGGAGGGCTGGACGGCGTACCGAGGACCGGCCGCCACCAGAATGGACCCTTCCCCATCCTGGACCCGCACGAGCGCCGGGACAGGGCCGGGGTGCTCAGCCAACACCGCCGCCAGGTGCTGCACGTTTGTGGGAGACACAAACTCCAACGGGACTTCCACGACGAAAGCCGACCGACGCTTGGCCTTCTCCCCCAGGAACTCGGCTTCTTGAGCCAACAGCCGCCGCTGGCCATTGCGCTGCCCTGTGCGTACCCGAACGAGAACCAGGTCCCCCTCGCGCACCTCCCCGACAAGCTGCTTGTACAGTTCTGGCCGAACCACCACCTCGACCTGGCCGGTGCGGTCCCCCAGCACCAGGAAGGCCATCGTGCCCTCGCTGGTGCCTGCCGTGCGCACTTCTTTCACCTGGCCGGCCACCACAAACGTGCCTGTCTTTCCCGCCACTTGCGTCAGCGGGACAGCCCCTTTCAGGCGCAACTTGGCCTCGTGTTCGTCCAGGGGGTGACCCGACAGGTACAAGCCGAGAAGCTCTCTCTCGAACTCCAACAGTTCCCGGGGAGAGAACTCCTCCTGGATGGTGGGAAGGGTGGGCACCAATTCCTCCGCTCCGAACATGGCTTGCTGTCCAGACACCCTTTGCTTGCGCCCCGCCTGAGCTAACCTCAGACCCTCGTCGATCAAGGCGATCATCCCCTTGCGGGTGAGCCCGAACCGATCGCACGCTCCTGCTTTGATGAGGCTTTCCAGGGCTTCGCGGTTGACCCGGTCGGGATCCAGGCGCTGGCAGAACTCAAAGAAGCTGGCAAATCCCGGGCCCCGGGCCTCCAGAATGGCTTGGACGGCCGCCTCCCCCACATGCTTGATGGCCCCCAGCCCGAACCGGATTCTTCGCTCCCCCACGGGGGTGAACCCTGTGGAGGACTCTTGAACGTCCGGGGCGAGCACTTCGATCCCCAGCTGGCGACACTCTTCCACGTACGCCCCCACCTTGTCGGGGTTGTCGGCCACGGAAGTGAGCAGGGCCGCCATGAACTCCGTGGGGTAGTGGGCCTTGAAGTAAGCTGTCCAGTAGGTGATGAAGGCGTAGGCGGTGGCGTGAGCCTTGACGAACCCGTAGCGGGCGAACTTTTCGATGTCGGCGAACATCTCCCGGGCTTGGTCCTCAGGAATGCCCTGGCCCGCGCAACCGGCCACGAACCGGGCCTCCATCTCCGCCATCACCTCCGGCTTCTTTTTGCCCATGGCCCGCCGCAGGAGGTCGGCTTCCCCCAACGTGAACCCCGCCAACTTCTGGGCCAACAGCATCACCTGGTCTTGGTAGATGGGCAGCCCGTACGTTTCCGCCAGCACCTGTTCCACGGCCGGGTGGGGATAGGCGACAGGCTGGCGCCCGTGCTTGCGCTCGATGTAGTCGTCCACCATCCCGGAGTCCAACGGACCGGGCCGGTACAGGGCCAAGATGGCGATCAGGTCCCGAAACTCCGAGGGCTCCAACCGCCGGATGAGGGCCCGCATCCCCGGGGACTCCAGCTGGAACACCCCGCTGGTCTCCCCGCTCCGCAACAGTTCGAACGTAGCTGCATCGTGGAGGGGGATCTCCCCCAGCCGAATGGCCACTCCCGCCCGCTCCTCCACCATTCTCCGCACGTCCTCCAACAGGGTGAGGTTCCTCAGCCCCAAGAAATCCATCTTGAGAAGCCCAAGGGCTTCGAGGTCGTGCATGTCGAACTGGGTGACAAACTGCCCGTCCGGAAGCCGGAGAAGCGGAACGTAGTTCTCCAAAGGCGCCGGCGAGATCACCACCCCGGCGGCGTGGGTGGAGGCGTTGCGCAGCAAACCCTCCAGGCGGAGGGCGATCTCCATCACCCGCTTGACCTCCTCGTCGCGGTCGGTCTGCGCCGCCAATCCAGGCACCTGCTCCAGGGCCTGGGCCAGGGGCATGCCCATGGGCACCTGCTTGGCCAACCGATCAGCCTTGTCGTAGGCCAGCCCAAGGACGCGGGCCACGTCGCGAACCACCGATCGGGAGGCCATGCGGTCGAACGTGGCGATCTGGGCCAGGTGGTCCGCCCCGTACTTCTCCGCCACGTACTGGATCACCCGCTCCCGGCCGCGGATGCAAAAGTCCATGTCGATGTCGGGAAGGCTGACGCGGTCGGGGTTGAGGAACCGCTCGAACAAGAGTCCAAACCTGAGGGGGTCGACCTCGGTGATGCCCAGGGCGTAGGCCACAAGCGAACCTGCCGAGGAACCGCGCCCCGGCCCCACCGGAATTCCCTGGCCCTTGGCGAACCGAACAATGTCCGCCACGATGAGGAAGTACCCCGCCAGGTTGGTCCGTTCGATGACGGAAAGCTCGTAGGAAAGGCGCTCCCGCACCTCCGAGGGTAGGGGGTCCCCCCAGCGGGTTTGGGCTCCGGCCCACACCTGGCGTGCCAGCTCCTCCTGAAGAGGGATTTCCGTGGGGTAAGAAGGAAGCAAGTACCCGCCAAAGTCCAGGCGCAACTCGCACCTCTCCGCCACCTGGAGCGTCGCAGCCACGGCGTGGGGGACCTCCCGAAAGCGTTCCAGGATCTCCTGCTCGGTCTGGAAGTGGTACCCGTCCCCCTCGAAGCTGCGGGCGTCGGGATCGGAAAGCTTCTTTCCTCCTTGGATGTTGATGAGCACCTGGTGCGGCTGGCGGTCCTGGGCGTCCAAGTAATGCACGTCGGCCGTGGCCACCACAGGAAGGCGCAAATCCTTGGCCAGCCGCAGCTGTTCTCGCACCAGCCTGTCGTACTTCTCCAGACCATGGTGCTGGAGCTCGAGGTAGAACCGAGCGGGGAACAGTTCGGCCAGCATCCCGGCCACCTCCCGGGCCTCCTCTCCCCGCCCATGAGCGAGAAGCCTCTGGACCTGGCCAGATTCGCAGGCGGACAGGGCAATTAGCCCCTCGGCACATTCCTGGAGGAGGTCCAAGTCCACCCGGGGCTTGTAGTAGAACCCCTCGGTGTGGGCGCGATTCACCAGGCGAATGAGGTTCTTCCAGCCCGTGGCGTTGGCGGCGAGGACCACCAAATGGTGCAGCCCATGGCCCGGGGTGGCCTCCCGGCTGAACCGGCTTCCTCCGGTCACGTACAGCTCAGCCCCCAGTATGGGCTTTATGCCCGCCTCCTCACAGGCCTTGTAGAACTTGACGGCCCCGGAGAGGACTCCGTGGTCGGTGAGGGCCAAGGCCGTCATGCCCAGAGCCTGGGCGCGGTCCACCAGCTCCCGGACCCGAGCCATCCCATCCAACAGGGAGTACTCGGAGTGGACGTGGAGGTGGACAAACCCCATGCTACCTCCCCAAAAGGATGATGCGCTCCTCGTCCGGATACCCCCAGCGCAGCTTCAGCCTCGCTTCTCGCTCGATGACCTGGGGCCGATCGGCCTGGGCGAGAGCCTGCTGCAACTCCGCGATCCGCCCTCTCTCTTGGGCCTGGCGGCCGGCAAGGGCCGCCACCTCGCGCTGAACTTGAACAATGGCGTACAGGCGGGTGCCGAAGACCCAGGCCAAGGTCAACAGGACCAGGCCCACCGCAAGGGCCACCGCCCGCCGAGTCCTACCCTCGGCTTGGCCAGCTAGCCATCGGGACCGCATACACGTCCTCAATCCGCAGAAGCTCGTTGTACTTGGCGACCCGCTCCGAACGGGAAAGCGAACCGGTCTTGATCTGGCCGCAACCGGTGCCCACGGCAAAGTGGGCGATGGAAGTGTCCTCCGTCTCCCCGGAGCGGTGGGAGATCACCTGGGCGTAGCCCGCTCGCCGAGCCAAGTCCATTGTTTCCAGGGTCTCGGTGACGGTGCCGATCTGGTTGAGCTTGACCAGGATGGCGTTGGCCACGCCGAGGCGGACGCCCTTGCTCAGCCGGGCGGGGTTGGTCACGAACACGTCGTCCCCCACGATTTGCACCTTGTTTTTCAGTCGCTGGGTAAGCAGGGCCCAGCCGTCCCAGTCCTCTTCGGCCATGCCGTCCTCGATGGACAAGATCGGGTACTTGCGGACCCAGTCCTCGTACAGCTCCACGAGGTCGTGGGCGGAGCGTTCCCCCTGGAGGTGGTACAGCCCGTCCTTGAAAAAGTGGGTGGCGGCGCAGTCCAAAGCCACGGCCACCTGGGCGCCCGGCTGGTAGCCGGCCTGTTCGATGGCCCGCACGAGGAACTTGACCGCTTCCTCGTCCGAGGGAAGGCGGGGAGCGAAGCCGCCCTCATCGCCCACGGCCACGGAGTGGCCTGCGCTTTTGAGCAACCGGCGCAGGGTGTGGAACACCTCGGCCCCCAGGCGCAGGGCCTCAGCGAAGGTCGAGGCCCCCACAGGGACGATCATGAACTCCTGGATGGCCAAATTGCTGTCGGCATGCGCACCCCCGTTGATCACGTTCATCAGGGGGATGGGCATCTTGCCCGTCCGGGCCCCGGCCAAGTACTTGAACAAGGGCAGGTCCAGGGCGGCTGCAGCCGCGTGGGCCACGGCCAAGGACACCCCCAGGATGGCGTTCGCCCCCAGTCGGGCCTTGTTCGGGGTCCCGTCCAGGTCCTGGAGGACCTCGTCGATCTCCTCTTGCCAGAGGGGGTCCATGCCCACGATCTCGGGGGCGATCGTCTCATTCACGTTCTGAACGGCCTTTTGTACGCCCTTGCCCCCGTACCGCTGGCCCCCGTCCCGCAGCTCCAGAGCCTCGTGGGTTCCCGTGGATGCCCCCGAGGGCACTGCGGCCCGCCCCATGGTCCCGTCCTCCAGCAGGACCTCCACTTCCACAGTGGGATTGCCCCGGGAGTCAAGAACTTCTCGGGCCCACACATCGATGATGCAGTTGTCCATGGCATTCACCCGGGAAGGAGTCTACCGGGGGCCCGAAGCTTCGGCCAAGGAAAGGTGTCTGGAGGGGCTAGAGGCGGCCGCGGAGGCGGGGGTCCAGGGCGTCGCGGAGGCCGTCGCCCAAGAGGTTGAACCCCAGCACGGCCAGAGCGATGGCCACCCCGGGAAAGATCGTGACGTGGGGGGCTACGCGAATCATCCCGTAGTTGTACCCCTCGCCCAACATGGCCCCCCACTCGGGGGTGGGGGGTTGAGCTCCCAGACCGAGGTACCCTAGGCCGGCCGCCCACAGAATGGCCGAGGCCATCTGCAGCGTGGACAGAACAATGATGGGGGCAATGCAGTTGGGCATGATGTGGCGAACAATGATGTGCAGGCCGCTGGCCCCTGTAGCCCGGGAAGCTTCCACAAACTCGCGCTCCCGCAGCTCCAACACCGCCCCCCGCACCACACGCACGTAGGTAGGGACAAAGGAGATTCCCACAGCAAGCATGGCGTTCCACAGACCTGGCCCCAACACGGCCACGACGACGATGGCCAGCAGAATCCCCGGGAACGCCATCATGATGTCCACGATCCGCTGGGTGACCATGTCCGTAGCGCCCCCGTAGAAACCGGACAGAGCGCCCACCGGGGTACCCACCGCCAGACCGATCCCCACCGAGATCACCGCCATGAGCAAAGAAACGCGGGTTCCAAAGATGATGCGGCTGAGCAGGTCCCGTCCCAGATGATCCGTTCCCAAGGGATATGTGGGTGAGGGCGGTTTCCGGGCCTCCCGGAGGGAGCTTTTCAACGGATCACGCGGGGCCAGGTAGGGGGCAAAGGCCGCTGCAACCAGGAACGCCAAGACGATCAGGGCTCCCAGGATCGCCAGTTTGTGCTTGACCAGTCTCTTCAGCATGGGCTCAGTCGTAACGAATGCGCGGGTTGACCACGCCGTAAAGCAAATCCACCACCAAGTTGATGAACACAAACGATACAGCAATCATCAACACAGCCCCCTGGACCACGGGATAGTCCCGGGCCGAAATGGAGTCCACCACCAGACGGCCAACGCCGGGCCAGGCAAACACGTTCTCGGTGAGCACAGCTCC
This sequence comes from uncultured bacterium, assembly GCA_937122485.1. GTDB lineage: Bacteria > Bipolaricaulota > Bipolaricaulia > Bipolaricaulales > Bipolaricaulaceae > CAKZKH01. The sequence continues at coordinate 6,862 of CAKZKH010000237.1, forward strand.
GGAGAGAAGAGCTCCGAACCGCAGGCCGATGATGGTGAGGATGGGGATCATGGCGTTGCTGAGGGCGTGGCGGAGGATGACCCGGCTCTCGCGAAGCCCCTTGGCCCGGGCAGTGGCGATGTACTCCGACCGAAGCACTTCCAGCATGGTCGACCGGGTGAAGCGGGCAATGAGGGCCACCGAAGAGGCGGCCAGCGTCACCGAAGGAAGGATGAGATGGCGAAAGTCGCCTCGCCCGGCTGCAGGAAGCCACCCAAGCTGGAGGGAGAAAAGCAACATCAGCATGAGGCCCAGCCAGAATACGGGCGCCGACAGGCCCACCAGGGCCCCCAACATGCTCCCGTAGTCAAACACGGTGTAGGGCTTCGCCGCTGAGATGACCCCGACGATCACCCCCAACAACACCGCCAACACCATGCTCACGGCTGTGAGCTCCAAAGTGGGAATCAGCCGGCTTACCACTTCCGTGGTCACCGGAAGCGCTGTGCGAATGGACTTCCCAAGGTTCCCGCGGAACAGGTCCTTCATGAACCCCAGGTACTGGAGGTGGATCGGCTTGTCCAGGCCATGTTCGGCGCGGATTCTTTCCACCACTTCCTGCGTGGCGTGGACGCCGGCCAAAGCCGTGGCCGGGTCCCCTGGGAGCATCCGCAGGATACCGAACACCAGCATGCTAACCCCCAGAAGGGTGGGTACGGCCAGGAGGAGGCGGCGAATGGCGTACTGGATCATCGGTCGGCAAGGATAAGAGAAAAGGGGGGCCTCTCAAGGAGGCCCCCCTTCCGGATTACCGATCGAGCCAGGCCTTGTGGGCCAAGATGTACTCCCGCGGGTGGTGGATCAAGCCCTTGGCCGTCGTGCGCTGGGCGTTGATCTGCTCCTCGTAGTGGAGGAACAGCCAGCCCGCGTCTTGCCACAGGAAGGCGATCAGATCAGCATACAGAGCCTTGCGGGCTTCGTAGTTCACCGTCACCCGGGCCTGCTCGAGAAGAGCATCCACCGTGGGGTGACTGTAGAAGCTGCGGTTGGACCCCTTGGGCGCCCACTCGCTGGTGTGGAACAAGGGGAACAGACCGTAGTCCGCGTCGAGAGTCACGCAGCCCCACCCCAGCATGAACATGTCGAAGCCCGACTCCTCGAGAGGCTTGCGGAGGAAGGCCAAGTAGGCCGCCCACTCCATGGTGATGAGCTCGACTTCCACCCCCACGTCGCGAAGGTAAGCCTGGACAGCTTGAGCGATGGCGGCGTCCATCATGTACCGCCCGGTGGGGTGATAGAACTTGATCTTCAGCCCTTTGGCGTAGCCGGCGTCGGCCAGAAGCTTCTTGGCCATCTCGGGGTCGTAGGGATAGGGGTTCTGTTTGGCGTACCCAAAGATCAAAGGCATGATCGGGGCATCGGAAACCCCACCGACCCCACCAAGGATGGTCTGCACGATGGCTTCCTTATCCACCGCGTAGTTGAAGGCCTGGCGGACGCGGACGTCGGTGAACGGAGCCCGCTGGTAGTGGAAGGCGATGTAGATTGTGCGCACACTGGGCAGCTTCACAACCTCCACACCCTTCACCCCCCGAAGCCGGGGCGCCTCCAGCGGGGGCACCCTCATGATGGCGTGGACCTGTCCCGTCTCCAGAAGCACCAGCCGGGTGGCGTCGGAGGGTACCACCAGGAATTTGACCGCATCGAGGTAGGGTTTGTCGCCCCAGTAGTCGGGGTTCTTCACGATGCGCACGTACTCGCCCCGCACCCACTTGTCGAACTTGAACGGGCCCGTGCCCACGGGGTCCATGATCTCCTTATCCCCCACCTCGGCGATTTGCTTGGGGCTCACGAGGGCCACAAAGTTGTGGGTGAGGTGGGAAACGATGGGGGCAAAGGGCATGTCCAAGTTGAGGACCACCGTGTACTCGTCCACGATGTCGATGGTTTGCACGCGGGGGAACAGGAGGAAGGCGTAGGTGGCCTTGCGGAAACGCTCAAGGTTGTCCTTGACGGCCTGGGCGTTGAAGGGAGTTCCGTCGTGGAACTTCACCCCCTTGCGAAGGTACAGGGTCAAGGAGCGGCCATCTTCAGCGAGTTTCCAGCTCTGCGCCAGCAAGGGCCGGATTTCAAGGTTCTCGTCCATGGTGAGAAGCGTTTCCGCCACATGGGTGAGGACCATCCCCGCCGGAGCCGAGGTAATCTTGTTGGGGTCAAGGGATTCCGGATCCGTTCCGAAAGCGATCACCAATTCGCCGCCCAGCTTGGGCGTCTGGGCCAACCCCATCAGTCCCACCGCAACAGCCAACAGAATACCAAGCTTCCTCATTTTCTCTTACCTCCTTTGGATTTGAGTACGACACCACCCGAATTTGCAGCCTGCGCTTGGTTCTCCCGGTTCACCACCTCCTCGCACGAGCATCAAAGTTGCCAGCATTCTACCAGGGCAAGGCCGACCGGGGAAGAGGGGGTTCATCGTCGACCGACCCCTACAACAACAGGGGCCCGGGGAGTCCGGGCCCCTCGCTTATCCCAAGGTACCGGTCTACATCCCTTCCAGGGCCCCGATCGTGGTCTGCCAGAACACGATCCGCACGAACTCCGTGTAGGAAAGAGCCGTCCCGATCCGGAAGTTCAGGCTGGGGATGAGCGCCCCCGTGTGCCCCTCGGGCACGCCCACCACCAGGGGGTTCGTGGGCGGATTGACCATGTTCTGGCGCAGGCGCACAAACCCCGGCGAGCGGTCCGGCGTCCCATCCCCGTCCATGTCCAGCCGCAGGTCCATGTAGATGGAGCTGGCCCCGCTCACTTGGAAGGAATAGGTGATTCGGCCCGAGGTCACCGCGCCCTCGAGCACAAGCCGCCAACCCTCGCTCACCGGCTCAGGTACCAACCCCAGCGGCACCGGGCCGGGCTCGGTGCGCACGTTGATGAACCGGCCGTCGGTGCGGAGCTCGAGGCGGTAGCTCCGGGGCGTGACCCAGGTGGGGGAACCGTTGACCGTGACGTTCCAGGTGTCCGTGCCCCACACGTAGATGCCGGGGATGCTGCCCATGGGGGGCATCCCGGGAATGCCCACCACCGACACCACCACAAGCTGGCTCGCTTGCCCCACAGCGCCCAGGTTGTCGGTGACGTACAACGTGGCGGTGTACGTTCCGGCGGCAGTGTAAGTCCAGGTCACCACCGGCCCACTGCGGTCAATTGTCCCGTCGCCGTTGAGATCCCAAGCGAAGGCAGCGATGGCCCCGTCCGGATCGTAGGAGGCTGTGCCGTTGAAGGTCACCGCGGTGCCCGTTACCGGGTTCGTGGGGGTGTAAGAGAATTGCGCCACCGGGGGTTGGTTCACGGCCAGGGGGCTCACCGTGACCGGGCGGGTCGTGCTGCCCGTGGCACCGAGGTTGTCCGTGACCACCAAGCGGGCGGTGTACGTGCCGGGGGCGGCGTACTGGAAGAAGGCGATCGATCCGGTGGCGTCAAAGGTCCCATCGTTTTGGAAGTCCCACTGGTAGTTCACGATCGTGCCGTCGGGGTCCGAGGAAGCCGTTCCGTCGAACCGGACCCAATCCCCTGGCCGGGGGGACGAGGGGGTGAACACGAAGCTCGCTGTGGGCGGGCGGTTCGCCACCTGCACGGTGACCGGGCGGGTGATGGAGCCCGTAGCCCCCCGGTTGTCTGTGACCGTGAGCTTCACCTGGTAGGTGCCGGGAGCAATAAAGGTCCATGTGGGCGAAACTCCAGTTCGGTCCACAATCCCATCGTTTTGGAAGTCCCAGGCGTAGCTGGCAATCGCCCCATCGGGATCGTAGGACGCCGAGGCGTCAAACTGTACGGGTTGCCCGGCCACCGGGGATAGGGGGGCAAAGGTGAACTGGGCCACCGGGGGCTGGTTCACCACCGGGGCGGTGGGGGTAAGCACCACCTCCAAGGTCCGCGTGCGCCCAGCGATGATGTACACCTGGGCGGTGTAATCCCGGTACCCGTCCTTGCGGATGAGGACGTCGTGGAAGCCAGGCACCAAGTTGATTGACCGTGGGGTGTAGCCCCGGAACACCCCATTGACGTAGAGCTTGGCCAACGAGGGCGTGGTGCGCACGTCCAGTGTCCCGTACGAGGGAGCCGGCCCCATGACGATCTCGAACGAGGTGAAATCAAAGGCCCGCTGGGTAGGCTCAGGGACAAGTCCCAAGATTTGGGCCTCCACCTGCTGCTGCCACCCCAAGGGCTCGCTGCCGAGCGAGGGGAAGGGATCCGTGGGAGAGTACCCACTGAACCAAGGGATGGGCACGGTGGTGGCCATGATCTGAAGCCACTCCGTCCCGATCGGGGGCTGGACCCGGAAGCTGTACCCCCGCCCGGGGCTGGGGATCGTGTGCGTCCCCGCCGGGAAGTAGTTCCCCGTTTCGTATTGGTTGGGGAAGATCTGGGTCACCTTCCCATCCGGCTGGATGTCCCAGATGTACACGTAGGCCGCGCGATTGAGGCTGAACGAGATGCGCACCGTTTCCCCCACCGCGTAGACGGGTTTGTCCGTCCAAATGTTGACTCGAAGCCCTGTCTCCGTGGGCGGTTCCACGATGATCCCCAGGGGTTCCACCTGGGCCCATCCAGCCAGGCCCAAACTCAATCCGACAAACAGCAGCACGATCTTCCTGGTCATCCACTACCTCCTTTGGAGTGTAAAGGCCAACACCGTGATGGCTTGCACCATCTCCACATCCAGCACCTGCAACACAGGGTCCACCGTGCTCGGGGGGAGCACGGTGCCCCGCAAGTTGACAAGCCGACCGCGCACCTGGGCTTCCACGGCCACCGGATCTTGTCCCAAGTAGTCCCCTACCGCCCAAGCGAGCTCCAGCACCAGCCGGTCCTGGGGCAGCACCGGCTCCCCAACCTGGAGGGAGGTCCGCTCCACGGCCCCGTACCGGCCCAGCACCGTTCGCGTGGCAACCATCAGGTTGTACCTGATCTTCACGTCCGCGATCAGCTGGTCCCACGCGAGCTTCAATTGGAGCAGCTTGAGCACTTGGTTCATGAGGGAACTCCCGGTACCTGTGTCCACGATGAAACCCTGTTCCAAGGCGGCTCGAATCACAAGGATGCACTCCTCCGCCTCGGCCGGGGGCCGGGCGGACAGCTGGCGGAGAAAATTGAGGGAGACTGAACAGGTAGCCCGCCCGGTGGTGAGGGCCGCACTCAGAAGGGGGGCAAACGAGTTCTTGAGCTCGGGGGAAATCGCCATCGTCTGCAGGTAGGTCAACACCTCCGCAGGAGCGACCGAAGGGGGCAGTTGGCCCAGGCCCAGCAGGGCAAAGCCCACAACCCCAAGGAGCAGCTTTTTCACAGGTCCTCCCCCACGTAGCGGACCGACACGTACTCGCCAAAGGTCCGTACGTACTCGGCGGCCAACGGATCCTGGCCCAGCCAGCGCCCGTCCACAAGGTAGGCGTACTCGTACCGCCCGGGGGGCAGAGCCAGGGTCACCACCCAAACCCCATCCCCATCGGGATCGGAAAGCTGGATGGGCTGCCAAGCCGAGAAGTCTCCAAGCACGGCCACGGTGCGGGCCCCGGGTGCCGCCAGAGTAAACAAGTTGGGGGCCGCCGGAGGGAGCCCAGCAACCCGGGGAGGCTGCTTGTCCGACAACCGGCCCAGGGCAAAGCCCAGGAGGAGGAGGGCGACCGCAGCAGCTGCCGCCCACCCCCATCGGGCTTTGGGCGCCGCCAGGGCCCCCACCAGGCGCTCCCTGAGGCGCAGTTTGGGGGGAAGGGCCAGCTGGGCCAGGACCTTCTTCTCCAGGCCGTCCAGGCGGGGCCGCCCCTCCTCCACGGCGCCCACCACCGCTTCCCGTATCAGCCGATCCACTTCATCCAAGGGCACTGGAAATCACCCCCCGCTCCACAAGCGCGG
>CAKZKH010000238.1 GCA_937122485.1 uncultured bacterium
GCCAGGTGGCCCAGTGGGCCCGCCAGTACAACATCCCCATCATCTTCGACGCCACCCGGGCCGTGGAAAATTGCTACTTTATCCAGCAGCGCGAGCCGGGCTATCAAAACAAGCCCGTGCGGGAAATCTTGCGGGAGATGATGAGCTACGCGGAAAGCATCACCATGTCCTCCAAAAAGGACAACCTGGTGAACATCGGGGGGTTCATCGCCACCAACAACGAGGATTTTTTCACCCGGGCCAAAGAGATGGTGGTGGTGTACGAAGGACTTCACACCTACGGGGGGTTGGCTGGGCGGGACATGGAGGCCATCGCCCGGGGCATTTACGAGATGGTGGAGGACGCGTACATCGCCTTCCGGGTGAAGCAGGTGGAGTATTTGGGGAACAGGCTGTTGGCGGCGGGGATTCCCACCGTGGTGCCCATTGGTGGCCACGCGGTTTTTGTTGACGCCAAGAGGTTTTTGCCCCACATCCCCCAGGAGCAGTTCCCCGCTCAGGCCCTGGCCGCGGCCCTGTATGTGGACAGCGGGGTGCGGGGGATGGAGCGGGGCATCGTTTCCGCCGGGCGGGACCCCAAGACCGGCCAGCACCGCGTGCCCAAACTAGAGCTTGTGCGCTTGGCGATCCCCCGCCGGGTGTACACGAACCTCCACATGGACGTGGTGGCCGAAAGTTGCATGGCCCTGTACGAAGAGCGGGAAAGGATCCGGGGCTTGAAGATGGTGTACGAACCCGAGCGGCTGCGGTTTTTCCAGGCTCGGTTCGAGCCCCTCTAGCGGGTGCGCAGGCGAAAGTAGAGGCTCAACAGCAGGCCGGCGAGGGCCCCGGCGGCGGTGCCGAAGGCCAGGTCCCGAAAACCAGCTCCCGCCGCGGCCCCGACCGCCGCGCCGAGAAGAACATCGCGGCCCAGGAGGAACCACCACGGCCTGGGCCGCGCACGTCTTACCCTTGCTCCTGAACGCCGGAAAGACACTGTTCCTTTTTGACCAGCTCTTCCCAGTGCCGGTCCACCGCGGCCTGGAACTCCGCGATCCTTTCCTTGCCCTTCTCGTCGCGGAACAGGTGACGGAACCGCCCTTGGGTCTTGAGCCACTCCTCCACCGGCAGGGGCTTCTTGGGCTTGTAGGTGATGCGGTACTTACCCTCCACGACTTCGTACAGGGGCCAGTACCGGGTCTCCACGGCGAGCTTAGCCTGGTCGATCGCGCTGGCCCGGGGGGTGCGCCACCCCAACGGGCAGGTGGCCAATACGTTGAAGAACTTGGGCCCTGTGAACTGCAGCGACCGCTCCACCTTGTTGGCCAGGTCGATGAGGTTGGAAACAGAGGCCTGGGCCACGTAGGGGATGTGGTGGGAGACCACGATTTCCGTGAGGTCCTTGCGGTCCTGGGGTTTGCCCGGGATTTCCTCCCCCACGGGGGAGGTGGTGGCCGCAGCGCAGCGGGGGGTGGCGCTGGACCGCTGCACACCCGTGTTCATGTACGCCTCGTTGTTGATGCACACGTAGAGGATGTCGTGGCCGCGCTCCAGGGTCCCAGAGAGGGCCTGCAACCCGATGTCGTAGGTACCTCCGTCTCCGGCGAAGGCGACAAATCGAATGGTGCGGGTGATCTTTCCCGCCCGCTTGAGGGCCTTGTAGGCGGCTTCCAGTCCAGCGATGACCGCCGCCGCGTTCTCGAAGGCCACGTGGATCCAGGGCACGTTCCAGGCCGATCCGGGGTACCGGCTGGAGGCCACTTCCAAGCACCCTGTGGCGTTGGCCACCACCACCGGATCGGGTATGGCGTTGAGCACGGTTCTCACCACCATGGGCTCGGCGCACCCCGCGCACAGGGTGTGCCCGGGGGTGAACCGCACCTGCTTCTCTTCCCGTTGGGCCAGGGTCTTGATGTTGGGCATTCTGTCCTCCTTACTCCCGCAGGCCCACGAAGCGCAACGTGTGCGCGGGCTGGGCTTCTTTGAGGTCCTGGAACACATGGAGGATGTGGTCGGTGGACACGTCGCGGCCGCCCAAACCGTAGATGTAGTTGACGAGTGCGGGCTTGTTCTTTTCGTGCACCAGGGCGGCGCACACGTCGTTGTACAGGGCCCCCATGGCCCCAAAGGACAGGGCCCGGTCCATCACCGCTACCTTGTTCACGTGGGCCAAAGCCTGGGCCACTTCCCGGTAGGGGAAGGGCCGCCACAACCAAATCTTGAGAAGGCCCACCTTCTCCCCGCGGGCCCTCAGCTCGTCCACGGCCACCTTGGCCGTCCCGGCAGTGGAGCCCATGAGGACCAGGGCCCGCTCCGCGTCCTTCAGGCGGTAACCCTCAAAGAAACCTCGGTACCCGCGGGCAGCCACCTTGGCGAACGCCTCCTGGGTGTGGAGAAACACAGCCGGTACCTCCTCCATTCCCGCTTGCTGGGCGCGTTTGAGCTCGAAGTAGTAATCGGGCATAGCAAACGCCCCCCAGGTGGAGGGGCGATCCACGTCCAGCATGGGGGAGAAGGGCTGGTAGTCCCCCACGAACTTCTTGGCCGCTTCGTCCTCCAGGGGTTCCACCACGTCCGCGGTGTGGGTTAGGGTGAATCCGTCGAGGTTGACGATGCCCGGGAGCCGCACCTTGGGGTGCTCGGCGATCTTCTGGGCGATCAAAGTGTAGTCGTAGGCTTCTTGAGCGGACTCGGCGAAGATCATGAACGCCCCAGCATCCCGGGTGAGGTAGGCGTCGGAGTGGTCGCAGTGGATGTTGATGGGGGCGGAGAGGGCCCGGTTGGCCAGGGCCATCACAATGGGCAGGCGCAACCCGGCGGCGATGTACACCATCTCCACCATCAGGGCCAGCCCTTGGGAGGAGGTGGCGGTCATGACGCGTCCCCCAGCGGCGGCCGCCCCGATGCAGGCGGACATGGCCGAGTGCTCGCTTTCCACCGGCACGAGTTCCGTGTGGACAATCCCGTCATGCACGTACTCCGCGTAGTACTCGGCGATTTCCGACTGGGGGGTGATGGGGTAGACCGCCACCACGTCCGGTTCAATTTGGCGCATGGCCTCGGCCACGGCTTTGTGTCCAGTCATCACTTTCCGCATTGGCCCTCCCTCTCGGGGATCATGGTGATGGCGTCCTTGGGGCAAATGGCCGCACACACCCCGCAGCCCTTGCAGTGGTCGTAGTCGATGCCCACCATCTTCTGTTGTTTTGTGAGGATGGAGTCGTCCGGGCAGTGGAGCCAGCACTGGAGGCACTGGATGCACTTGTCCTCGTGCCAGATGGGCCGCTCGGCCCGCCAGCTTCCAGTCTTGTTGATCTCTGGAGTTGTCCCCCCGGGGACCACGCCGCCGAGCGGCAACTCCTTCCACGTCTTGAGTTCAGCCGGCAACGTACACCTCCTTGGCCGCCAAGTACCCGGCGCGAAAGCTGTCCAGGTTCTTTTGCAACACCGCCCCGGACATGCGTTCGCCCAGGGCCTGGCGCAGCTCGTCCTCGGCCAGGGCCAAGTCCACACCCAGCACGGCCACCACCGCCCCCAACATCGGCACGTTGGCAAACCCCGTGCCCTTCTCGTTTGCGATCTTGTCGGCATCCACAGTAACGATGCGCCCGGGGAATCCCGCCCCCTGGCGGATTTCCTCGGGAGAACAGGCTGTGTTAACGACCAACACCCCATCGGGTTTGAGCCCTGCCGTGGGGTTTTCGGAGTACAGAAGGGATTCATCGATCACCACGGCCACGTCGGGGTTGTACACCCCGGAGTGGATGATGATCTGCTTGTCGGCAATGCGGTTGTAGGCACGGATGGGGGCGCCCGACCGCTCCGGTCCGAACTCCGGGAAGGCCTGGGCGTACTGGCCGTGCCGCAGGTTGATCCGGGCGAGGATCTGGGAGATCGTCTTCGCTCCCTGGCCTCCCCGTCCATGCCAACGGATCTCGATCATCACTACCTCCTTTTGGGATTGCACTTCGCGCTCCAGCTAGGATAGGACGCGAATGTGTTCCTGCTCAAGGATACCCGGGTTTCCCGGGGTTTCCACAAGCGGCCCTGCCGGGAACCCCGCGAGCCCTTGAAGGACAACCCTCGCAAGGAAGGGCAAGATCCGGGGAGCCAACTCCACCGTCTGTCCTACTGTCCTCGGCGGCGGGGGGTGTTCGCATGCCCCTAGGGAAACGTTGTACAGGGGGAGTCGCG
>CAKZKH010000239.1 GCA_937122485.1 uncultured bacterium
ACTCCGGGAGCGGAGACGTTAAGGGTGGTGTTCTTGTAGGTGGTGTAGCTATCGTTTTGAGCGGTGGGGGGACGGTTGTAGTAGATTTCCAAACGGTAGCCAAAACCCATAACGGAGTCCCCGCAAGCTGGGAGATTCTGAAGATAGAATGCCAGGCGGTTCAATCTCGTCCGTAGCATAGACGTCACGTCTATCACTGGGCTAGGGCTCTCCACTGACCAACAGGCATCATTCCAACCTGGACATGCAGACAGGCAGCCAGTACTGTTATCCCTCGTCGAATATGGAATCAGAGCATCGTTGAGGTGAACATACCCGAAGTTATCTGGATACCAGCGGAACGTGGCGGAGTGAATTGTAGCATCGGATGGGATCGAAAAATACACAGCTATTCGGGCGTTCAAACCTGCTTTGATGCTGTTCATTAAATTCCAGCTGCACTGATTACCCGTTCCGCGGTGTATGTAAACCCAGACTTCTGTTGATCCCCCAGAACCTGGCAACGTAACTATTGCATGTCCAGAAACTCGTCCACAAGGAACAGCATAATAGTGGTTATCTGGATCATCATCCCACTCCACGGTATAACTTCCAGTGCTTGAATCCACGATCAACCATGTTCCAGACATGCCCAACTGTCCAAGCAAAATCACCGCGGCTGCCAAAAGTCCAAACCACCGCATAAGCCCCCTCCTTATCCGCAAGATTCGGGTCATTCTTTCAAGACAGAACACGCCTTGACGTTGAGTTCTGTCCGACGAACTTCTCCCCGACCGGCCTCGAGAGCCGATCGCCCTGCCTCTATGGGTCACGTTTCACCCTTTGCCCTTTCAATATAAGGGTGAACATTGTAAGCAAGTTGATACAGGTTGTCAAGGCCTGGGAAGATTCTCCTGACAAAAAGAAAAAGGGCTTCTCTCCATCTAGCAAACAGTTGGAATCACGATTGCCGGACGGAGAGCCGCTAAATAACGTTGGGGAGGAACTCTTTGGCGGACGGCACTTGGCTGGGCCCACAGGGGTTAGAGCTCGCTTTCCACCAGTCCCGTGGGGAGGACTTCCACCATGTACGCTTGCAGCCCTTGACCAGGGAAAGAAAGGCCGATCAGAAGGTCCCCTTGGCCGTACAGAATAACCTCCTCTTCCCCCACCCGCAGGGTGTACCGCTCGGCGGGAAGCTTCTTCCCGGGGATGTGCAACCCCACGGCCAACATGGAGCGGACTTCCACCGGAACGATCTGACCGTCCCGGACCTTGAGTAACGCCAGCCGCCGCGCACCTCCAAGGATCATGCGCAGAGCAGCAAACCACGGCCCTACAGCCGGAGGGTCTTGAACCAAAAGCGGCGGGACCTCCGGGAGCTTCTTGGTCTTTCGAGACAGGCCCGCCTTGGTCTCCACCGTCACTTGGCCTTGCTCGATCTTCACGCTGGTCGTCTCCCACACCCGAGGTCCGGAGCGCAGGTTCTCATAACGGGTCAGGCTCCAGCTCGAAGCGGTGGTCATCCACCCCCGCCGCACCTCCCCACCGGCCAGCTTGACCTCCGTGTCGATCCGAAAGCCTTGGGCCACGATCCACGCGCTGAACTTCTCCTCGCCCAAGCGATTGCCTCCCTGGACGAGCGCGAACGTCCCCCCGTCGAGGAACCGGCCCTCGGGAGGGTCCGGCAGTTCGCCCGGGCCGGCGGCAATCTGGATGAGCAGAACCAAGCCCACAATCGCTGCAGCCACCAGGAGCAGTTTCCCTAGGTCCACGAGGAATATGGTACCTCAACTGGTCGAGCGGCGGGCCACCACTTCCTCGGCCAACGCCTCGGGCATGGCCTCGTAGCGGGCGAAGGTCATGGTGAACTCGCCTCGGCCGCTGGTGAGGGACCGCAGTTCACTGGCGTACCCGAACATGGCGGAGAGGGGAACCTCAGCGTGCACGACCTGGAGCTTGCCCCGGGTTTCCAGGCCCACGATGCGGCCGCGCCGGCTGGCCAAACTACCCATCACCGCCCCCAACTCCCCTTCCGGCACGGTTACCTCGACGTCCATCAGGGGTTCGAGCAGGCGTAGACCGGCCTTGCGGCAGGCCTCGCGAAACACCTGGGCCGCGCAAGTGCGGAACGCCTGTTCGGAGGAGTCCACCTCGTGGTACGAGCCATCCAGCAGGGTCACGCGCAGGTCCACCATGGGGAACTTGGCGTAGGGCCCTTCGGCCATGGCCTCCACGATGCCCCGCTCCACGGCAGGGACGTACTCCTTGGGCACCCGGCCGCCCACGACCTTGGTCTCGAACTCCAAACCCGCTCCAGGGTCGTGGGGTTCCACCCGCAGCACCACGTGGGCGTACTGTCCGTGCCCCCCGGTCTGCTTCACCAGCTTCCCTTCGTGTTCCGCGGAGGCAATGACCGTTTCGCGGTAGGCCACTTGGGGCTGACCCGTAGTCACTTCCACCCCGAATTCCCTCCGCAGGCGGTCTACGATGATCTCCAAGTGCAGTTCACCCATCCCGGAGACCACCACTTCCCCGGTTTCCGGGTTGGGTTTGACAAAGAACGTGGGGTCCTCGTGGGCGAGGTCGGCCAGGGCCCGGCTGAGGCGATCGGCGTCGGTGCGCCGAGCCGGAAACACGGCCAGGTCGATGACCGGGGCGGGGAACTCGATGGGGGCGAGCAAGATAGGGCTGTCGGCCTGGGCCAAGGTGTCGCCGGTGAACGTCTCTCCAAGGCCCACGGCTGCCCCCACGTCGCCGGCCCGCAGCTCCTGCACCGGCTCGCGGTGGTCGGCATGGACCACGAACAGCCGGCCGATGCGCTGCCGTACATCCCGGGAGGTGTTGAGCACCGTGTCCCCTGTGCGCAGGACCCCGGAGTACACCCGCAGGTACAGCAGTTTCCCCACGTGGCGGTCGGCCTGGACCTTGAAGGCCAACGCCGCCAGCGGCTCGTTGTCCTTGGGGGCCCGGGTGACGGGCGCTCCGTTCCACGTGCCTTGGACCGGGGGGAGGTCCACAGGCGAGGGGAGGAATTCCACCACGGCGTCCAACAACCGGCGCACGCCCTTGTTGCGGAAGGCCGCTCCCGCCAGCACAGGGACAGCCCGCCCGGCAATCGTGGCCCGGCGGAGCCCAGCGATCAACTCCTGGGGGGAGATCTCCCCGCCCTTCAGGTACTGCTCCATCAGGACTTCATCCTCTTCGCACACGCCCTCCACCAGCGCTTCTCGGGCCGTGCGCGCCTGGGCCTGCAGTTCCCTGGGGACGGGTCCGAGCTCGATCTCCGTACCTGCAGCCCCGTCCAGGTAGTACAGGGCCTCGTTGTGGATGAGATCCACCAGGCCCGTGAACTCCTCCTCGGCCCCGATGGGGAGGACCACCGGCAAAGCCTTGGCCCCCAGCTCCTGCTGAATTTCCTGCACCACCTGGAAGAAGTCCGCCCCTGTGCGGTCCATCTTGTTGACGAAGGCGATGCGGGGCACGCTGTACTTCTCCGCCTGGCGCCACACCGTCTCCGACTGGGGCTGCACGCCGCCCACCGCGCAAAACAAGGCCACCATGCCGTCCACCACGCGCAGGCTCCGCTCCACCTCGGCGGTGAAGTCCACGTGGCCCGGGGTGTCAATGACGTTAATCTGGTGCCCTTTCCAAAGCACAGAGGTGGCCGCGGCGGTGATGGTGATGCCCCGCTCCCGCTCCTGGGGCATCCAGTCCATCGTGGCCTGGCCTTCATCCACTTCCCCGATGCGATGGGTCTTGCCTGTGAAATAGAGGATGCGTTCGGTGACCGTGGTCTTGCCGGCATCGATGTGCGCGGCAATTCCAATGTTTCGGACTCGAGTGATGTCCAACTTCGATGACATAACTCCTCCAAAGCAACAGACTGGCAACCGCTGCGTTCTTACGGGGGATTCTCGGAGAAGTGATGGGGACCTCCACCCGAAAACCAAACGGTGCAGCCCTAAGCATACGCCAGCCGGGCAGGAAATCCAGGAGGACCGTGGAGCGTTAGGTGCTCCCTGGTCCATTTCTGCGCCTTTGCAAAGCCCAAGGGGGCGAGGTGTCCGGCACCCTCGTCTCTGTCCTCTTGGGCAAGGGGACCCGTCCTTCTCCAAGCGCTGCTGGGCAGGCGCAGGCTCTTCGGATAAAAAAGCCCTTGTCCCGTTGGGGCTACAGTACCCGGAGCGGGGGGCGGGCTTCGTTGGCGTGGATACGCGAGCTCAGTACATAGGCCAGAAGCGTTGGTCGTGCCAGATCCGCTGGCGGAGGTCCTGGTCCAGGGCCATCAAAAGCTCCAGGTGGGTCCGTTCCCAGGCCGCGAGCTTCTCGTACAGGTCCTTGGCTTCTCCGGTCGTCCTTTGGGCCTGGTGGGCGTAAAAGGCTGCGGCCTTTTCTTCCAGGGCGATGCCGGCGTAGATCGCCGCCGCCTCGTACGCGGCGTTGTCCACCTGCCTTTTGAGGTCCTCGGTGAGCACAGCCCCCACCGCGTCCACGGCTTTGGACTCCCAGCTTGGAGTGCGGATCTTCCCGGAGCGGACAAAGTCAGCAAAGGCTTTGGAAAGGATTTGGATGTGGCGGTCCTCTTCCTCGGCAAGGCGGGCAAAGAGGTCGCCCACACCCGGATGGGTTGCGGAGCGCGCTGCATTTTCGTAAAACGCCTTGCCCCGCTGCTCGAGAAGCAGGGCCCCCTTCAGGATTTCCTCTTGGCTTTCCATGGTGCGCTCCTTTGGCAAGAATGTTACCCCAGGGGGGCCGAAGTTCCCCTAGGGGGCTTTCCACGCTTGGGCTATAAACTCTTGGGCGTCACGGCGGAACGCCCCCAGGGCCCCGAGGTCCAAGTAGAACATGTGCCCGGCTTCGTAGAGCTTCATCGTAATCTGGGACCGCAACATGGGGTCCACGTTCATGTGGCTGACCATGTACTCGGTGGCGAAGAGGGGCGTGGCCAGGTCGTAGTACCCCTGGGCCACGAGCACCTTCATGTACGGGTTTTTGGCCAGGGCACTGCGCAGGATTTCTCCGGTGGCGGGAAGAGCCCCCTTCTCCCACTCCCAGTTTTCGTTCACGGTGCGGCTAAGCGTTTCGTACAGAAGGTCTGTTTCCACGTTGAGTTCGGTGCGCACGTAGTGGTTGAAGGCCGCGGTGTAGGGCGGGGTGATGGCTACCATCGAGGGGTCGAACTCCGGCCGCTCGTTCGTGACCACCGCTTCGATTCCCTTGAACCGGGAGTCCAGCCGGCCCACGCTCCGCCGCTCGTGGCGCAACAGTTCCTTGCAGAAGTGGTAGATGTTGATGCGGAGGTTGCTTCCCACTACGTAGTCCAAGGTTAGGCCTGTGTACCGGGCAAGCCTCTTGGCTACCTTGAGGCGCTCCCTGTCGGTAAGGCGGTCCCCTTTCATCAGGGCCAAGGTGTACTCGCCCTCGCACCAGGCCTTGACCTCGTCCATGAGCGCACTCAAGGAGAGTTTCTGCAGGTCTGCAGGGAGTTTATCGTGGTACCAGGCCGTGGCCGCATAGGTGGGCACAAACAGTTGGAAGGGGAGGTCGTTGGCGGGCATGAACCGGATCGCCGCCAGGTCGAGCACGGTGGACACGAGAACAATGCCGTTGAAGGCAATCCCCTTGTCCACAAGGTGGCCGGCCAAGCCCGCGGCCCGGGTGGTTCCGTAACTCTCGCCTGTCAAGAACAGGGGCGAACTCCAGCGCTTGTAGCGGGTGAGGTACAGGCGAACAAACTCTCCCACGGACTCGATGTCGCCTTTGAAGTTCCAAAACTTCTTGTCCAGCTCTTCTTTCGTCGCCCGGCTGAACCCTGTCCCCACGGGGTCGATGAACACAAGATCGGTTTGATCGAGCCAGGTGAAGGGGTTGGTCTCGCAGCGGTAGGGGGGAGCGGGCATCCACCCTTGCGGTTCCATGACCACGCGCTTGGGGCCCAAGGCCCCCATGTGCAGCCAAATCGAGGACGAGCCCGGTCCACCGTTGAACGCAAACGTGAGGGGCCGCTTGGATTTGTCCTCCACGCCGTCCAGCTCGTAGGCGATGAAAAAAATTTCGGCCTCGGTTTCGTCGAAGGCGTTCTTGAGGGGAACGACCCCGGCCCGCGCCGTGTAAGAAAGCTTCTTTTCCTGAAGAACGACCTCGTGGTGGGTCTCCACCGGCTCCAGGCCCAGAAGCTTCCGCTTCTTGTCCTTGGCCTCTTCTTTCGGGGTTTCCGTCTTTTCAGCCATCGGCTCTCCTTTGTTCCCCCGATTATCCGAGGAACAGGGGCACAACGCGGAACTCCTGGACGTCCACAAGACCGAGGTCCGTGAGTTTGAGGGCCGGGATGACGGGCAGGGCCAGAAACGAGAGGGTCATAAACGGGTCGGGCAGCTTGCAACCCAAAGCGCGGGCTGCCTGCCGCAGCCCTTGGGAGAGTCGGTGGACCTCCTCCAAGGGCCGGTCGCTCATCAGCCCGGCCACGGGCAAGGGCAGGCTGGCCAAGACCTGGCCCTTTTCCACCACCAGTTGTCCCCCGCCCATCTTCACCAGTTCCTCCACCGCGGTGTGCATGTCCTCGTCGCTGGCCCCCACCACGATGATGTTGTGGCTGTCGTGGGCCACGGTGGAGGCCAGGGCACCGCGGCGCAGTGCAAAGCCCTGCACCAGGCCCAATCCGACGTTTCCCGTGCCCCGGTGCCGCTCCACCACAGCGAGCTTCAAAACGTCCCGGTCTGGATCGGCCACAACTTCGCCGCCCACCACTTTGGGCATCCGCCGCACCTCTTCGGTGACCACTTGGTCGGGGAGCACGCGGATGACCCGGGCTTGCCCCGGGCCTGCGGTCACGCGCAAAGAAAGACTTTTGAGGTGGACGTTCATCGGGGAAGGGCTGCCTTGAACCGGGAAGGACGGCCCCTGGTACAGCCCTCCCTCCGCCACCTTGCGGCCCTCGACGTAGACTGCTTCCACCTTCACACGGCGGGGATCGGAGAGGACCAGGAAATCGGCGCGGTAGCCCGGGGCCAGGGCCCCCAGGTCGTGAAGCCCGTACAGGCGGGCGGTGTGGACCGTGGCCGAGGCGAACGCCACCTCGGGGTCCACCCCCCCGGAGATGGCCTTGCGCAGAACGTCGTCCATGTGACCCTCTTCCACCAGGGTCTCCGGCTCGCGGTCGTCGGTGCAGAAATGGACAAACGGGGCCGAGCGAGGGTTGAGGAGGGGCAGCAAGGCGGCGAGGTTGCGGGCTGCGGTTCCCTCGCGGATGAGGACGTGCAGGCCGGTCCCAAGCTTTTCCCGGGCTTCCTCAAGGGAGGTGCACTCGTGGTCCGTGCGGGGGCCGGAAAGGGCGTAGGCCCAAAGCGAAGGGCCGGTGAGGCCTGGGGCGTGGCCGTCCACCCTCCGGCCCCGCGCGGCCTCGATCTTGGCCCACAGATCACAATCCCCTGCCAAAACCCCGGGAAAGTTCATGACCTCCCCGAGACCCAGCACCCGGGGCCAGGAGAGGACCTGGGCGATCTCCGCGGCGCCCAGCCCTGCGCCCGCCGTCTCCAGCGGGCTGGCTGGAACACACGAAGGGGCCATGAAAAACACCTTGAGGGGGAGGTGTTGGGTAGCCCGGAGCATGTACCGCAGACCCTCCAGGCCCAAGACGTTGGCGATCTCGTGGGGATCGGCAATCACGGCTGTGGTGCCCCGGGGCACCACGGCCCGGGCAAATTCCTGCGGGCTCAGCCTAGAGCTTTCGAGGTGCACGTGGGCGTCGATCAGTCCCGGGACGATAAAGGCGCCTTCCATTCGCTCGACCTTTTGGGCCTCGAGGGCCCCAAAGCCCACCACGGTCCCCGCGTGGATGGCCAAGTCCACAGGGCGGAACTGCCCGGAAAACACGTCCAAAACTTGGCCCCCCTGCACCAGGAGGTCGCAGGCCTCTTTCCCCAAGGCCGCCTTCAGGAGGTCGCGTCGCGCCACGGGCAGGAGGGTACTGCGTGCGGGGCCGGGGGCCAAGGGGGTGACAAGCCGCCAAGTTGTCTTACATCTCTCTCTTGGGCTATACTGGGGTCGGTGAGCCCAGTGCGCCTTCGTGGGATCCGGCGGTTCCATTGGGCCCGGGACGTGGAGGAAGCCCTCTCCCTCCTGGCCGCCTACGAGGGCCGGGGAGCCCTCCTCGCGGGTGGGGTGGACCTTGCGCGCTCCCCTCGCGACGATATCGAAGGCCTCATCGACATTACCCGCATGGGGTACGCCTTCGTGGAGGGCAAAGATGGCAAGGTTCGCATCGGAGCTACCTCCACCCTGACCCAAGTCCTCGAGCACCCCCTGGCCCGCCGGTACGCTGGAGGCGTGCTCGCCGAGGCCTTGTCCCGGGTGGCCTCGCCCCCGCTGCGCAACATGGCGACCTTGGGCGGAGCGGTGGTGTCCGCCCACCCCTGGGCCGACATCCCCACGGTGCTCGTCGCCTTGGGCGCCGAGGCCCGGTGGCAAGGGGAAAGGGAAGAGAAGGCTGCCCTGGAGGACCTGTACGAAAAGCCGTTCCGCAAAATCTTCCGCCAGGCTGTGGTTTTGGAGATTGCCCTTCCCGCTTGGTCCGGGGCCTTTGCGTTTGAGAAGGTGGCCCGTTCGGCCTACGACATCGCCCTCCTCAACGCCGCCGCGGGTCTGGGAGTCGAGGACGGGAGAGTGGTCTGGGCTCGGATCGCTGTGGGGGCCCGCCCCCACCGGGGCGAACGCCTGTCCTGGTTGGAACAGGCCCTGGTGGGGGAAAAACCCGCTCCGGAGCTGTGGAACAAGGTGGCGGAGGAAGTGCGGGCCCGGGTCGAGGTCGAAGACGATCGGCGGGCGGGTGGGGGTTGGCGCCGGGAGGTGGCCGGTGTTTGTGTGCGCCGTGCCCTGGAGCGGGCCGCCCACAAGGTGGGCCTATGAAGATCTACTTTGCCCTCAACGGCCAGCCCAGGTACGTGGAAGTCGACCCTGGGGAGTCGCTGGCTGACCTTCTCCGCCGGCTGGAGACCAAATCCGTCAAGATCGGCTGCGACACTGGCGATTGCGGCTCTTGCACAGTCCTCGTGGACGGCCGCGCCGTTCGCTCTTGCCTGACCTTCGCCGCCCAGGTCCAGGGAAGAAGGGTCTTGACCGTGGAGGGTTTGGGCACCATGGCCCAGCCTCATCCTCTCCAGGAGGCGTTTGTGGAAGCCGGGGCGGTCCAGTGCGGGTTTTGCATTCCCGGCATGGTCCTTGTGGCCTATGAGCTTCTCTCGCGCACCGACCAGCCCACGGAGCAAGAGGTGCGGGAAGCCATTTGCGGCAACATCTGTCGGTGCACGGGGTACAACAAGATCGTGGACGCGGTGATGCTGGCCGCGGCGTGGAAAAGGGAGGGCCGATGGAAGCCCAACGCATCGCT
>CAKZKH010000240.1 GCA_937122485.1 uncultured bacterium
CCCTTCTCAGGGGCGGCCGGGCGGGGGTCGCCCACAGCCCCGGACCGAGAGAAGTCCCGGGTGTCGTAGCCGATCTCCACGGCGTGGACCTTCTTGCCCCATTCGGAGGCTGCCCCAGCCGCCGCTTCAGCAAACCGCTCCTTGCGCACAAGGTCGGGGGCGATCGCCCACACCACCGAGGCCTCCATCTCCCCGGCATGTCCTCCTCCTCCCGGGGAGACGACCTCGGCCACCACCTCGGGAATGGACCGCCACCACACGTACACGTAGGCGAAGATGTTCTCCTGACGGAGCTTGCGGGCGGCTTCCTCCAGGGCCGGGGTGTTGCCTCCGTGGCCGTTGACAAACACCACGCGGTTCCGCCCGTGGCTGGCCAGAGCCCGGGCCAGTTCGCTCACGTAGGCCTTGAGGGTCTCCGGGGAGACCCACAGGGTCCCCCAGAACTGGCGGTGGTGCTCGGACACCCCCACCGGAACCGTGGGGAGCACCAGCCAGGGCCCGGCCTGAGCCGCCCGGCGGGCGATCTCCTGGGCCGTCATCCAGTCCGTCCCCAGGGGCAAGTGAGGCCCGTGCTGCTCGGTGGACCCCACGGGAAGCAACGCCACCTTGGCCTGGGCCAGCGCCCCCCGGGCATCCGCCCAACTCATGCGAGAAATCTCCACAATTCCTCCTTCCTTTTTACACAGCGTTTGCCCAATCTTAGCCCAACCGCTATTCTTCCATGTCGTAAGGCAAGGAGGCGCCATGCGAAAGTTCTTTGTCCTTCTTTTGTTCGTTCTGGCCTTTGTGCCGGCCTGGGCTGCCGAGCGGGGCCCCATCAGCATCCGCTCCGACGCGGACTTCACAGAAGCCAACGGGGTTGTGGGCGGGCAAGGGACCCCCGAAGACCCCTACCTCATCGTGGGTTGGACCATCCAGGTCGGCACAGGCGCGCCCTACGGGATCTACATGGAGAAGACCACCGCCTCGTTTGTGGTCCGGGGCTGCGTCATCGTAGGGGCGATGAACCCCAACGGGGCGGCCATCTACCTGGCTGACGTCCAAGGTGGAGTGGTCGAGGACTGCCTCCTCCGGGACTGCCTCAACGGCGTGGTGATCCAAACCTCCCAGGACGTAACCGTGCGGGACATGTTCCTGGGCGTGCGGGGCGTGGGCCTGCGGGTTCTCGGGGCCCAACCCGAGCACTTCCGCCATGACATCGCCCCCACCTCCACCGTGAACGGAAACCCCATCTACTACTACTACGGGGCGAAAGACCTCGATCTCAGCGACCTTTCTGGCGGACACATCACCCTGGCCAACTGCGAGAACGTGACCGTCCGCAAGGCCAAGGTGGACCAAGGGGACGGTATCACCGTGGCCTTCAGCCGCAAGATCCGCATCGAGGGGGCGGACCTGTCCCGGGCCCGCAGCCACGGGATCTTGGTCCTTTCCTCGCCGGGCACCGTGGTAACCCGCTGCGACCGCATCGCCAACTCCGCCCAGGCCGGCGTAGCCCTAGTTCTCTCCGACGACAGCCGGGTGGAATACTGCGGGATCTACGCCAACCAGGTCGGGGTGTACCTCAATGCCTCCGACCGGGTGCGCGTTTTCAATTCCTACTTTGCGGCCAACCCCCTGGGGATCCGGGTGACCGGGGCTTGCGAGGATGTGCTGATCCAGGACGGACTGTTCTACCAAAACCGGCAAGACATCGAGGTGGAGTCCGCCGTGAGACCGGTGGTGGAGCGGTGCGCGTTCGCCGAATCGGACATCGCCGTGTTTATGGGCAAAGGGGTCACCTACCCCCACGTCCTGTATTGCACGATGGTCCAGACCGGGTATGGGATCTCCAACTTCGGTTCCTACGGCCTGTTCCAGCGCAACCTCATCACCCGGGCCAACATCGCCATCATCTTTGAGGAGGCCTACAAAGAGGCCACACCCACCGGGAACGTAGTGCACGCCAACGTGATCTACAACTCCACCGATGCCTTCTACTTGGGAACGGACACCGTGGGGAACACGGTGTACGAGAACCTGGTGTGGAAGGTGATGAGGCCGGCTCGGGACCTGGGCAAGGACAACCGCTGGAGCCTGTACGGGCGGGGGAACTGGTACTCCGACTACAAGGGTCAGGACGAAAACAACGACGGCATCGGGGATACCCCTGTGGTGTTCGGGGGAGGGGCTCAGGACACGGCCCCGCTCATGAGCCGGGCGTTCTACCCAGGGTTCCCGGGCGTGGTGGGCTCCATGGAAGAGCGGACCATGGCTGTGGAGGACGACACAGGCCAACGCCTGACCCTCCAGGTGCGGATCGCCGATCAGGCCCACGAACGGTTCACTGGGTTCCAGGCCCTCCCTCCCGAGCTGGCCCAGGACTTGGCCATCCTGTTCGTGTTTGAACAGCCTACGCCCAGCCAGTTCCACATGCGCAACGTGTTCCTCCCGCTGGATATCGTGTTCTGGAGCGACAAAGGCGAGTACCTGGGGCGCAACAGGATGGAGGCCGATTCCAAGGACCTATACGGGGCCGCCAGCCTGTTCCTCCTGGCCTTGGAGGTCCCGGCAGGGAAGATCGAGGCGGCGGGCCTCAAGCCCCCGTTCAAGCTGATCCAAAAGCTGTGATCCGGGCCGTCTTCTTTGACCTGGACGGGACCCTCGTCCGGTACAAGGGCGTGGAGTACGAGTCCAGCTGGGGGGCCATCGGCCTGGCTGCAGGTCTTGGGCCCCAGTGGGACGCCCTCCTTGCCAAGTACAAGGGGCGGATGGAACTGTACGGGCAGTGGGTGGAGGAGTGCGCCGCCCTTCTCACGGGCCTTCCTGTGAAGACGGTGGAGGCGGGAATCTTCCCGCCTCCGTACGCCCAGGGGGCCCGCCAGGCCGTCCGCCAGCTCCGCCAAGAGGGGTACTTCCTGGGCATCGTGTCCTCCGGGGTGAGTCTCGTGGCCGAGCGAGCCCGGGACGAACTGGGGCTGCACTTTGCCGTGGCCAACGAGCTGGTGGTCCAGGACGGGCGGTTCACCGGACAAGCCGTGATTCGGGTAGACCTGGCCGGGAAGCTGCGGGCGGTGGAAGAGGAGGCCCACCGGCTGGGCTTGTCTCTGGACGAGGTGGCCTTCGTAGGTGACCACTTCAACGACATTCCGGTGTTGCAGGCCGTGGGTTGCGGAATCGCCCATGCTCCCAAGCATCCCGAGGCCGCCCGGGTGGCCCGGTTCGTGGTGGAAGACTTTCACCCCATCCCCGAGATCCTGCGCCAGCTCCGAGTTGACGGATTCTGAGGCCAGGGCCACAATGGCCCCGGTCTATGCCGCGTGCTGGAGGCAAAGAAGAGTGGGGCAAGCGCTGGCAACAGTTTCTGACCAGCGTCCCCGACCAGATGCTGCGCGCTTGTTTGCCCATCTCACCCGAAAAGGTCCGCTTGGACGGCAAATCCCTGGTCATCGAGGTCGACTCCGACTACAAGAGGGACTACGTTCGGCGCAAAGTGGAGAAGCTGGCCGATCCTGTCCGCCAGGTGTTTGGGGAGGTCGCGGTGGAGATCCTAGGGCCGGCCCGCAAGGCCGAGCCGGAGCTTCCCCTTGTGGAGGCCGTCAAGCGGCCCCCCGCCCCCCGCAGGGTCGCTGCCGCCCCAGCCAAGATCCTGGTCGTGGGGATTGGAACCGGAGGCATCAACGCCCTCCAGCGCATGCGCCAGCGCGACCCGGGAAGCGTGATGTTCATCGCCATGGACACCGACAGCCAAGTGCTGTCCACCTGCCAAGCGGACGAGACCCTCCTTTTGGGGAACAAGACCACCCGGGGACGCAGCACCGGGGGCGACCCCGAGAAGGGCAAAAAGGCCGCCGAGGACGCCACCTGGGAAATCGAACAGCTCATCGGGGACGCCAACCTGGTGTTTCTCACCTGCGGGCTGGGCGGAGGTACGGGCACTGGAGCAGCCCCGGTGCTTGGCCAGATCGCCCGCCAGCGCAAAGCCCTCACCGTCGGGGTGGTCACCCTTCCGTTCTCCTTCGAGGGGGCGGTGCGCAAGCAACGGGCCGAGACAGGCCTGGCCCGCCTGGCCGAGAGAACCGACGTCCTGATCGTCATCCGCAACGACCGGCTGCTCGACATGGCCCCGAACCTGTCGCTGCCCAAGGCCTTTGAGCTCGCCGATGAGGTGCTGCTCAAGGGCGTGCGGGGCGTGAGCGATCTCGTGACGGTCCCTGGGCTGGTGAACCTGGACTTCGCCGACGTGGCCGCCATCCTCCGCGGCGCGGGAACAGCCATGATGGGCACCGGGGAAGCCGCGGGAGAAAACCGAGCCCTCCGAGCAGCCAAGGCCGCGGTGTCCAACCCCCTCCTGGAAGGGGGAACCATCCAGGGCGCCCGGCGGGTGCTCCTCAACATCACCGGAGGACAGGACCTCACCCTCAACGAGGTCATCCAGGCCGCGGATTTCATCCGCAAGGCCACGGGCGTGGAGACCGACCTCACCTTCGGCGCTGTGGTCCGCCCGGAGCACGAGCACCGCGTGCACATCACCACCATCGCCGCAGACTTCAAACCCACCGCAACCCAGGAGGAAGAGAAACGGGAGAGGATCCGCCCGACGATCCCCCGCCGCTCCCCCGACGAGAACACCGACATCCCCACGTTCCTGCGGCGAAAAAGCGAGGATTAGGAGGAACCATGAAGAGATGCCTAGTTCTGCTGACCGTGTTCACCTTGGGATCTGGGGCCGGCCTGGCCCAAGCAAGCCTGGCTCGATTGGAGCAGGTGTTGTCGGACTGGCGGCTGGGCTGCTGGGGGTGCGGAACCCGGTTCAACTGGAGTGGGGAACAGTGGGCGGCGTTCACTGCGGGCCGCCTGTGCTCCTTGGGCTTTGCCGCCAAGCTTGCCAGTTCAGGAGGGGAATGGTGGGTTGTGGTAACGCTGACTGACCCTGAGCCCAGGGTGATCCCCGTCCTTCCGGGCTTGCCCCCCACGGACAAAGCCGGGCAGTATGCCCAGGGCGTTTACCTCGGCCAGGTGGCCAGACTTCCCAGCGGAGCCTTCGATCCCAAGTACCTCAGCCCCACCACCCTGAACGAGCTCCCCCCCAACATTCCACCCTCGGTCAAGGTGCACTGGACCCCACCCCAGGTGGAACCCGGGCAGGAAGTCCTGTTTTTCGCCGAGGTCGCCGATCCCGACGGGCAAGTGGTGTCCGTCACCTGGGACTTTGGGGAGGGCATGACCTCGAGCCTGTGGTCCGCCCCATTCGTGTTCCCTGAGTCAGGGACCTTCGAGGTGAGTGTGACGGTGGTGGACAACCTGGGCGCGGCGGTGACCGCCCGAGTGAAGGTAAGTGTGGAGCGGTTTGCCCCGCCCCCCTCCGGTGGCGGATGCGGCTGTCAGCGCTAGCCCTGGCCCTGGCCTGGGCCGTAAACGGCCTGGGAGCCGATCTCCGGTACAACCTCATCTTGGAGGTGGGGGAAACCGGGCAACTGCATGGTCAGGTCACGGTGAGCGGCGTGGCCCAAGGTTTTTGGAACGAGCTCGCCTTTCGCCTCTACCCGGCCGCCCAGGGGCCAAGCTGCCTCTTTGTCCGCTCGGCCCACGTGGGCAGCGAACGCACGGAGTGGTTTTCCTCCGATCCCACCACGGTCAGGGTGCCGCTCGAGCTCTCCCCGGGTCAGACCTACTCCGTGACGCTGGAGTTTGCCGGCCAGGTTCCCCCGTTCGGGGCCGGGGGCTACGGGATCTTTGCCCGAACCCCCACCACCCTCACCCTGGCCCAAGCCTATCCCATTCTGGCCGTGTGGGACGGGGGGTGGGTCATCACCCCTGCCTTGCCCTGGGGCGACGCCATTTTTGCCGAAGCGGCGGACTACACGGCGGAGATCCTGGCCCCGTTGGGGTGGACGGTGGTGGCCTCAGGGTCCGAGAAGCAGGTTGAGCCCGGACGGTGGCGGGTGGAGGGACAAAACTTGCGGGAACTCGGCCTGGTCCTCGTGCGAGGGTACGAGGTGGAGGAGACCTTCCAGGAGGGCGTCCAGCTGCGGAGCTTCTTCCCAACGAGCCTGGGGTACGGAGGAAGACAAGCCCTGGAGGTGGCAACCCAGTCCCTGGCCGCTTTCGACCCCCTGGGGGCTTTCCCATTCCTCGAGGTCGACCTCGTGGCCGTCCCCTTGGCTGGTGTGGCCGGTGTCGAGTACCCCGGGCTCATCCTGGCCCACGACCTCTACTACGACCCAAGCCGCGGCGATTCGTTCTTTTTCGCCATGGTGGTGGCCCATGAGCTCGCCCACCAGTTCTGGTACGCCGAGGTGGGCAGCAATCCCTGGAGCGAACCGTGGCTGGACGAGGCCCTCACCACCTACACCTCCGGCCTCTATTTCGCCGAGCAGGGCGAACTCCACCTCATCCTCAGCTATTGGGAACGTTCGGCCTCCTGGGGCCGGTGGGCCAACCCCCAGGCCGCGATCACCAGCCCTCTTTCCGCCTTCCCCGATGGGCGAGGGTACGGAGGGATCGTGTACTCAAGCGGGGCCCTGTGGTTCCGTAAGGTGGAAGCCCGCATGGGGAGCGAGAGTTTCTTCCGGGCCCTCCGCAGGTACCGGGAGGAGTTCCGCTGGCGCATCGCCACAGGAAAGGATCTCCTTCGCATCCTGAGCGAAGAGAGCGTGGACCCCCTTGGGGACCTGTTGTTGGAGCTGGGGAACTAGACTGACCGCCGCGGGGTACCCAAACCAGGGATCCGCACCCGTCCCTCCACCCAGCGCAGCACCAGGGTCAAGATGAGGACCAAGGCCAGGTAGAACAGGGCCACAATGATGTACACCTCGAAGTACCGAAACGTCCGGGACTGAATCCACCGCCCGGCCCCGAACAGGTCCATCGTCCCTGCGTCCAAGCGCGTGAGGGAAACGATCGAGGAGTACTTCAACATGTAGATGAGCTCGTTGGACCAGGGAGGGATCACCAAGCGGAGGGCCTGGGGAAGGATCACGTGGCGGATGGCCTGGACGCGGGTCATCCCCAACGAACGGGCCGCCATCATCTGCCCAGCCTTGACGGACTGGATGGCCCCCCGGAAGTACTCGGCCTGGTAGGCCGCGGTGTTGAGGGTCATGGCCACCAGACCTGCCCAGAACGGGGATAAGGCAATCCCCACGGTCGGGAGGCCAAAGTAGATGGTAAGGAGCTGAACAAGGAGGGGCGTGCCCCGAAAGAAGTGCACGTAGCCGCTGGCCAACCAGTACAGAGGGGAAAACTTGCCTCCACTGTACACCCGCACCAGCCCCAGCAGGGCACCGAACACCGCGCCCAATCCCATGCACAGCGCGGTGAGCTCGAGGGTCAACACCAACCCTTGGCTCAAGCGGGGAAGCCAGGCCCAGTCAAAGACCAGGTTCACCGGCCCTCCTGACCGTAAAGCTCACTGATCCGCCGGAGAAACTCCGCCGTGCGGGGCTTTTCTGGGGACCGGAACAGTCGATCCGGTGGGCCATGTTCGACGATAACCCCACCTTCCATGAACACAATCTCGTCGGCCACGCTGCGGGCAAAGCCCATCTCGTGGGTGACGACGATCATCGTCATCCCCTCTTCGGCCAGCCGGATCATCACCGCCAGGACCTCCCCGATGAGCTCAGGGTCGAGGGCGCTGGTGGGCTCGTCGAACAAAATGAGCTTGGGGTCCATGGCCAGAGCCCGGGCGATGGAAACCCGTTGCTGTTGACCGCCCGAAAGCTGGGCAGGGTAAGCCTTGGCCTTGTGCCGGAGGCCCACCCGCTCCAACTCCGCCATGGCCCGGTCGGTGGCTTCCTTCTTGGGCAACTTCTTCACCGACACCAACCCCAGGCGCACGTTGTCCAGGGCCGTAAGGTGGGTGAACAGGTTGAAGTCCTGGAACACAAACCCAATCTGGGCGCGGATGTGGTTGATGTCGGTCTTGGCCGAGGTGACCTCCACGTTTTCCAGCCAAATGCGGCCGGAGTCGGGCTCGGTCAGGCGGTTGACGCACCGCAGGAGGGTGGATTTCCCCGTGCCCGAGGGCCCAATCACCACCTTGGTCTCCCCCCGGTTCAGGGTGAGCGACACGCCCTTGAGGACTTCTTCCCGCCCGTACCGCTTGTGCACATCCTCGACCGTGAGCAAGGTCACAGCTACCTCCGCGTCTCCAACCCGGGAACCCGCAGCCTCTTCTCCACGGCCCCAATCGCCCAGTTCCCCGCGTAAGTGAGGACAAGGAACATGAAGGCCACGGTCAAATAGATGGGCAAGGTCAAGGGAAAGTCCCGCCCCCGGATGTAGGCCGCCTGGCGCATTACCTCCACCACGCCGATGCCCCAGGCCAGGGTGGTGTCCTTGAGAACCGAGGAAAACTCGTTGGACCAACCCGCCAGGGACAGGCGGAGGGCCTGGGGCAGGATGACATGGAAGATCGCCCGCACCGGACCCAAACCGAGGGCCCGGGCCGCCATCATCTGCCCGTGGGGAATGGAGAGGAGCGCCCCCCGGAAGATCTGGGCTTGGTAGGCCGAGGAGCGAAGGCCCAGGGCCAGCACGGCCGCCAAAAACGGGGACACCGGGATGTTGAACGTCCGGGAAAGCCCAAAGTAGAAAAGAAAGAGGAGAACGATTTCTGGAACACCCCGGAAAAACCAGGCGTAGGCACTCCCCACAAAGGCCAGGGGCCTTGGGGCGTAGACCTCCAGCAAGGCGATGAGGATCCCCACCACAAACCCCAGGGCGATAAGCCCAAGCAGAATTTGGATGTTGACCCCCAAACCGCGCAGGAGCACGGGGATGTAGGGGCCCACCCTCAACCAGGTTTCGGCTGTCAAGGGGAAGGAGGGGGAGGGGAACAATCCCTCCCCCTTCCACCGTCGCTACTTCTTCACTTCAGCCAACAGGGCCTGGGCGTACTTGAGGGGGTTCTTCTCCCCAAGAAGGATGCTGATGCACTTCTCCCAGGCTGCCTCGATCTTGGCCAACGAGGGTCCGAAGTACGCCTCAATCAGAAGATCCCAAGCCCCGGACTCCTTGAGTTTGGCGATTCCGGCATGGATCTTGGGGAGGATCCCCTTGGGATCGCCCAGGGCCACAAGGAAGCCGAACTCCTCGCCTGTCTCAATCAGGCCGGCGATTTCCAGCTTGCCAGGGTACTGAGCCACGGCCATCTTGGAGGGATCCACATCCTGGACCACGGCGTCGAGCCGGCCGGCCAACAGGTCCAGCACCGCCTCGGGGTAGGTCTCGTACTCCACAAGCACCACGCCCTGGGGAACGAGGTTGTCCTCGATCCAGAGGGCCCCGGTGGTGCCCCGCTGAGCGCCCACCTTGCGCCCAGCCTCGAGGGCCTTCTCCTTGGTCAACCCCGAGCCCACACGGACCACCACAGCCTGGTCGGACTTCCAGTAGGGCTGAGAGAATGTCACGACCTCGCCACGCTCCGCGGTGATGGTGAATCCCGAGGCCCCGATGTCCACCTTGCCCGCCACCACCGCAGGGATGATGGAGTCAAAGGGCATGTCCACGATCTCAATCTCGAAGCCCTCGAGCACGGCAATGGCCCGCATCACGTCCAAATCGAACCCGAGGTATTGGCCCTTGGCCGAGGCCCACTCGAACGGAGCCCAGTTGATGTCCGAGCCCACCACGTACTTGGGGGCCCGCTGCCCCACTGCAACGAGGCCCAGACCAAGAACCGCCGCCGTCACAAGCACCAACGCTTTCCGCACTCCAACCACCTCCACAGCAAAGGATTGCCTGACTATAGAACGATGCGCAGGCCGCGTCAATGCCTAGCCCACAAGCTTGCGCACCAGCAGGTCCACCAGGAACCCTGCCGCGGCCGCCCAAAGAAGGGGCCGGGCCAACGGCCATCCCTCCCTCACACCCCCGGCAAGGGGAGGAACCACCTCATCCTCCACCACCTGGCCTCCGGTGAGATCGGCCAGCCTCCGCAAAGCTTCCCGGTCCGGGCCCACGCGCTCGTACTCCCGAGGATAGGGCACAGAAATGAGGAACGTTCCTCCGAACCGGCCCGTGGCCTCGGCCAAGCTCAAGGCGTAGACCCCGGAGGGAAGGCGGGGGCTGCTCGCTGCGTACTTCCCCGGGGCCACCTGAAAGAACTCTAGACCCACACTGCCTCCTGGCCCAGCGAGTTCCCCGGCGAACCTGAGGCCGTTCACCCACCCACCCCCTTCTTCCACGTCCAGTTCCAGGCGAATGCCCTCATCGTCCACAGCCCATGAAAGTTCCATCGAGGCACGGTCCCTCCACAGAGCCCCGAGCCACGGCCCCAACCAAGCCCCCAGACCCGGCGAACCAAACCACTCTCTTGTCCAGATGCCCGAAAGATCGGCGTTGAGCACGCCCACACGGCCGAGCCCCAAGGTCCACAGGGCCAGGATCGGATCGCCGGCCGGGGTCAGAAGCACCACCTCCGCGGTGGGCTTGGGAAAGGTGAGGGTAAACCCCTGGAGGGAGGGGAGGGAGAGGTTCTCCAGCCCAAGGGAAGCGGCTCCGGGGCCCAACAGCACCGGAGTTTCCCGCTCCACAAACCGCGGCCGGCTTACCCGCTCCGCTTCCTGAACGAGGATCGGCCGCAGCTCGTTCATCCCCGCCAGGAGAAACAGCTGACCTTGCCCGGCTCGGGCCAGGCCCTGCAAGATCTCCGTGTCGGCGTCCTCCCCGATTCCGATGGCGGTCACGCCCACCCCCGAAGCAGCCACATCAGCGTACAGGGACTGAAAGTCGTAGGTCCCCCGCAAGGTCTTGCCGTCGGAGATCACGAACAGCTGCCGCACCCGTGCCTGCACCCGGGCTAAGGCGCCCACAGCCTCCCTCACGGCCGGGTAAAGGTCTGTGCCTCCGCTGGCCGTGAGCGTCTTCAATCCGCGGAAGAGCGCCCCGGCCACTTCTTCCACAGGCCCAGGTTGGACGAGCCAGTAGTACGTGGTGTCGAAGGCCATGGCCCCCACCACGTCCTCGGGGGCCAGGGCTTCCACTGCCGCTGCGGTCGCTTCCTTGAGGAGGTCGATCTTGGGCACGCCCTGGGAGGTGGCGGCCATGGACGCCGAGCGGTCCAGCACAAACACCACCGCAGCTGTGGCCTGCTGAAGCCTCTCCGGGACCACGTAGCTCACGGGAAGGAGGGCCTCGACACCCCCCGCATACCCGCTCACCGCCCGCCGCCCTTGGATCACCCACAACCCGCCGCCTCCGGAAACAAATGCCCTCAGGGCCCCCACCACCGCTTCGGAAACCAGCCCCAGGGGCAGGTCGTCCAGAATCACCAACCCCACGCCCCCAAGGTCGCTGGGTCGGAGCACCTCCACCCTGCGGAAAGGCCATCCAGCCCAGGTCAACAGTTCGTCCAGCCCCGAGGGCCGCGGCCCCACCACCAGCACCCGCGGCGGGTCCCCCACCCGAACACCCCAGAAAAGCACGTTGTTCTCGGGGAACGGGTCCCCAGGGACCACCAGCTCGCCCCGGTAAACGTAGATGCCCGGGCCCGGAGGAACGTCCCCCAGTTCCCAACGCATGATCCCCGCGGGGAGGTCCACGGGGAGATCCCCCACAACCTCGGCACCCCGGCGGAGCACGATCCTTCCAGAAGCTGGCCGGGTCACCTCTACCGTGAAGGTGAACCGCAGTTCGGCCACAGGCGCTTCCCGGGGTCCAGCGAACCCGGCCAGCCTGGCCCAGTCGGCCCGACCCACGGGGACAACGTGAACCGGTACCTCTTGGCGGCGGGCCCGCGCGGCCGCCGCGAGTTCGTCCCCTGCGGTGGCCCGCCCGTCGGAGATAAGAACGACCTGGGCGCCTTCATCGGGCAGCAAAGCCAAGGCAAGGTCCAGGGCCCCGGCGATGTGCGTTGCCCCGGGTTCCACGCCCACCGCTGCCCCGGGCAGGCCGGGGCCCTCCACCTGGGCCCGTGCCCCGAAGCCCACCACAAGGGTCTGGGCCCCCCTCCTCCGCACCTCCCCCACCATCACGTCCAAGGCCTTGGCCCCTTCCTCACCTACGCTCGCGGAGCGGTCCACCAGGAAGGCCACGGTCTCCTGGCGGCTGCGCAGGGCCAGCTCCGGCTCGGCCAAGGCCAGCCCCAAGAACAGCAGCGTCAAGCCCCGACCCACCAAGGCCCTTCGCTTGAGTGTGGACAAGACCAGCACCACCAAGCCTGGAAGCACAGCCCACAGAAGCCAAGGCTGAGCGAACCTCATCCGCCCCCCCTCCGCCAGGCCCACATCCATTCCCAAACCAACACGACCAGGCCCAGAATCGCTGCCCACACCCCGAGCGGCCTGGGCGCTAGGCCCCCCTCGGTGGCCGGGGTAACAGGGGCTCCTGCCACTGTCGGTCGAAGAACCTCTTCGTAGGGCACATTGACGGCCAACAACTGGGTTCGCCCCTCCCGCCGCACTTCGTAGAAGCCCGGACGGTCGGGAATCCAGATCCTACCGGCGCTTCCCTCCGCGGAGAGGACCTCCGCCCCCTCGGGGAGCTCCACCGCCTGACCCACGGCAATCCAAGGGCTGGGCTGCCAGGGAAGAAGCCAGACCAAGAGGTTCCGCAGGAGGATGGGGAAGTCGGGGAGCAAGGGAAGGTTGGACCGCTCCAGTTCCAGGGCCACCAGGACCCGGGGCCCGGACTGTGTTCTCCACACCGCCACCGCGGGCCAGGAATCGGCCCAGGCCGCCACCTCGGCACCAGGAGGAAGGACGGCTGGACGCACGCTCTCTGCTCGGAACAAGGTCAAGTCCACGCCCTTGAGGAGCGCACTGGGCTCGCCCCGAAGGGTTTGAAGGGCAACCCCCTCCTGAAGCGGGGCCTCCGGGGACGAGGTCTCCACAAAGAGGACCGGCCCGCCAGGAACGCTCGGCAGGTTTGTGCGAACCGCCACCGTGAGGTCCCAAGGGGGGTCCGGGGCAACCTCCACCGGCAGGGCGGCCTGAAGGGCGGCAAGGAGGTACCGGTCCTGCCCACCCCACCACCTCAGGCGGACCTCTTTCCGCTCAAACGTCAAGTAGCGCACGTTGTCCCAGCCAAAGGCGTCCCGGGGGAGAAGCTCCGCCCGCAGTCCGGTCCCCACTGAACCCAAGCGGAACACGAACACCTCTTCGCCCAGGGGCTCAACCAAGCGGGACTGCACAAGCGTCCCCACTCCAGTGTGGACCAGAACCTGTGCATCCTGGAACCTGTCTGTGTCGTTGCGAACCCGGACCAAGGCCGAGTACCCCGCTCCGTCGGGATCGGCCCGCACAGAAAAAGCGGCCAGGGCCAGGTTGTCCAGGGGAGGCAGAAGGTCCACCTCCACCCCGGGTGCGTCGGGAGGATCGTCGGTGAGAACGACAATCCGCCCCCAGGTCCCGGGGAGGAGGGCCAAGGCCTGCCCCAGTGGGGCTCGGGTCCCCAAGGTGGGAGCGAACTTCCGCAGACCGGCGGCCACGACCTCTGGATCCTTGGTGGGACCCACAAGGACCTTGGGCGGGTCAGCCCAGGCGATCACCGTCCAAGGTCCGGTCGAGCGGCTCAGCCAGGAGCGGGCTCGAGCCAATGCTTCCTCCACCCTCCCCGCGGCCGCCATCGACGCCGAGGCGTCCACCACCAAGGCCAAGGACCCTGTGGGCTTGCGCTCCCACAGGACAGGCTGGGCCAAGGCCAGGGCCATCATCCCTACAGCCAAGCTTTGCACAACGAGAAGCGGATCCCACCAAGCTCGCAACCGCTGCAGCTTGCGAACGGCATCGGGCGGAATTCGTTCCCACAGGAACAGGGCCGATACGGGATGCACACGCTCCCGGCGGCGCAGCAACGCCAGCACCACCACCGCCACCACCGCCCAGGCCCACAACCAGGCCAGGGGGAAAAGGAAGCTCATCGGCCCCACCCCCCCACCACGGTGAGGGCCGCCTCCACGGGAGGAACGTCGGGGCCGAAGAGAAAGTAGGTCAGGCCCAATTCCCCGCACAAGCGGGCCAGGCCTTGGTTCCAGGCCCGCAGGGCCTCCCGGTAGGCCTGCCAGGCCCGGGTGCCCACTACAGTGGAAAGGCCCCGCCGGGTCTCCACGTCCAGCAAACGAACTTCCCCGGCCCGGGGCGGGTTGAGGTCGTGCTGACCCAGGATCTGCACCACCGCCACGCTGTGTCGGCCGTACCGCACAGCCCGCAGACCTTCCTCGAAGCCCTCAGGCGTGAGGAAGTCTGAGATCACCGCGCAAAGACCAGGTTCGCGGTGGCTCATGGCCCAGGACAGGAGGCCCCCATTGAGGTCCGTCGGGCCCTGGGGGTCAAGTCCGCTCAGCGTTTGGAACGCCGCGGCCAGGGCCGCTCGCCCCCGACGGGGCCCATCGCCGTTCCCCCCGCCCGAGCCCAACACGTACACGCCAAAGCGGTCTTGGCCCCGAAAGGCCACGAAGGCCAAAGCTGCAGCCAGTTTGGATCCGTAGGCCAGTTTGTCCCCCAAACCCATGGACCCGCTTGCGTCCACGATGAGGTACAGCGGGGCCTCCACCTCTCGTACGAACGTCTTGGTAACCAGCTTCCGGTGGCGGGCGTAAACCGCCCAATCGATGAGACGAAAGTCGTCCCCCTCCTGGTAGGGTCGGTGGTCGGCGAACTCCAGGGACACACCGGTGCGGGGAGCCCTGTGGGCCCCAGCCCACAGGCCCTTCGGTCGTCGGAAGGACAACCGCGCGCGGGCCAAGGCCTGGAGCTCTTGCGGGCTGAGAAGCACCTCGTTCATGGCCCAGGTACGGTCTCCTGCACCTGGTCCAGCACCTGGCTTGGGCGGATGCCTTCACCATCAGCCCGGAAGTTGAGGATCAACCGGTGGATCAGGCTTGGGCGCAACGCAGCGAGAATGTCCTCGGCCTCCACGTGGTACCGGCCCGCCAAGAAGGCCCGGGCCTTGGCCCCTTGAACGAGGGCCAGACTCCCTCGCGGGCTGGCCCCATACAGCACGTAGCGCTGGACGAGCTCGGGCGCCGGGGGAGAGCCAGGATGGGTGGCCAGCACCAGGCGGGCGGCGTACTCCATGAGCGGGGTCGGCACAGGAAAAGCCCCCACCACGGCTTGCGCCTGGCGCACCCTCCGTTCGTCGAGAAGCGGCTCGGGAAGGACAATCCCTGCCCCTTCGGTGTTCCTGCGCACGATCTCCACCAGCTCCCCAGCTTGGGGAAAGCGCACCTCGGCCTTGAACATGAACCGATCGAGCTGGGCCTCGGGCAAGGGGTAAGTCCCTTCCATCTCGATGGGGTTTTGGGTGGCCAACACGATGAACGGGTCTGGAAGAGGGTAGGTGGCTCTTCCCACCGTGACCTGGCGCTCCTGCATGGCCTCCAGCAGAGCAGACTGGGTCTTGGGGGTAGCCCGGTTGACCTCGTCGGCAAGGACCACGTGGGCAAACACCGGACCGGCCATGAACTTGAACCCGTCCCCGGAAAACACGTTCGTTCCCACGATGTCGGCGGGCATGAGGTCCGGGGTGAACTGGATGCGGGAGTAGGTGAGGCCCAACACCCGGGATAAGGCACGCACGATCAAGGTCTTGCCCAGACCAGGAACCCCCTCGAGGAGAACGTGGCCCCGGGACAGCAGGGCCCACAGGGCAATCTCCACAACGTCCTCCTGCCCTACGATCGTTCCCCGCAGGCGGGTCCGCAGGGTGGCAAAGTCCTCTTGGGCCTCTTTCAGAACCTGTCGGCTGATCAAGAGCCACCTCCTGTGATGAGCTGGAAGTACCGCCGCACAAGGTCGCGGTACTCGGGAGGAATCTCCCGAGCGCGAAGAAGGAGTTCGACCTCTTGGGGGGTTGGGGCGGTGGGCTCACCCCCGCGGCCGGGGGGCTCCCCGGGAAGGCCGGGCACGAGGTAAGCCCGCACAGGTCCTTCGCCTGCGCTACCCCATGCACCTACCCCGCTTCCCTCAAAGCTCGACGTCCATTCTCCCTCCACCCCCTCGGTCAGCGGCGATCCGGGTCCGGTCCCGGCCACCTCCCCCACTCCCTCGTCGTACCCTTCAGCCTCAAGGTCCATCAGCTCGGAACTCCCTCCCGGTGTGGCCGAGGGGGACCGGTTCCGCTCGCCCGAAGGGCCCGAGCTCCCCGCGGTGGGGGCCGTCCCCGGAGCGGACTCACCCCCCTCCTCCCCAGTCCCTCGGGCCAACTCCTCCCGGGACTGAAGCACGGCGGCGAGGGCTCGCTGGGCTTCCTGGAGGGAACGGTCGTCGCCCCGCTCAAAGGCCTGGGTCAGGCGGCTTCGCACGTCCGGGCGAGCAACGCTTCGGGCCATCTGGACGTACTCTGAGCGCTCGGCCTCGGTGAGGTCCCCGGTTTGCAGGCGACCCAAGGCGTCGGCCAGGCGGCGCAGCAACCCCTCCTCCGCGGCCAGCCGCTCCCCCACATCCTCCCCGAGCTCTTCCCAGTCCAACCCCAGCACGGCCGCCAACAGGTCCTGGAACGGGGAGTAGCCCAAGGTGGGGGATGCCCCGAGCGGAGCCGGTCCCCGAGGAGAGGGGGGCGGAGCCAATTCCCCGCGAGGCGCGCTGGTCTTCTCGGGTCCGGAAGGTTCAGGCCACCGAGCTTCCTGAAGAACCGGAGCGGGGAGTGGTCCTCCCTCCCAGGCGAGGGGGGGCACGGTGATCCCCACCGCAGCAAGTACAAGAACGAGACCGAACAGGGCGGCTTCGGCCCTCCCCAGGAGGAGGCGCCAGGGGCGCCATGGCTGGCCCTGGATTTCCTCCACCAGAACCTCGAGGAGGCCCGAGGCCCTCTGGCGCAAGAGGACATCCAAAGCAGCCAATCGGCTTCCCAGGGCCAGACGCCGCCCAGCCCTCAGGTATTGGCGGGGCCAATCCCCCACCGGCCAAAGGAACCCCAGAACGGCCATGCCGCCCAGAAGGAACAAGACAGGGTTCCAGGCCAAGGCGGACCCGGCCAGGCGGGCCCCCAGGGCCGCTAGGAGGACCCCCGCAAGGCCGACGAGGAGGGCCCGAAGTCCGTTCCGGACCCGGACCCACCCCCGGACCTCCGCAAGCAGCGCCTCGGGATGCATAACGCTCCTCCCGCCAAGATACCCACTCCGCCGTAAAGCGCCAGGCCCCACAGCCCTGACCACTCCCCCTCCCACAACGCCCCCACGGCCACGAGCGGACAAAGCATCGGCACCCCCACCAAGGGCAGAAAGACCACCGCTACGTACAGGCCATACTTGACGACGAACCGCAGCCCTTCCCCCTGGAACGCGGCCGCGGCCCCGTACCCGGCCAACGCCCACACCCCCCCATAGGCCAACAGAAAGGCCAGGACGCCCAAGCCGGCAAGAACCGGTGCTCCCCCTTCTACCCATTGGACGAAAAGAAACGGGAACACCAAAGCCAAGGCCAAGCCCACCAGGCTTACCAACCGGACCCCCCGCTGCCTCAGCCCCAGGGCCCCGTAGCCGTGCTCGGCATCCCCCACCTGCAGGGCCAGGATCCCGAGAAGGAAGGTCACGAGCTGACTCAGCAACGGTCCCCGGATGTACCCCATGACCCCTGGGGCAGCGGCCTCCGCCCCAAGAACAACCGAAACGAACCCCAGACCAGCAAAGATCACAAAGGCCACGAGTCCGTTGACCAGGCTGGTGGGGACCCTAGCCCTCATACCGCCTCACCCATCGCACGAACAGTCGGTGCACGCTGGCTCGGCCTTGGCGGAGGTGCTCCTCCCGCACTTGGAGGACGTCGCCCACCCGCAGCTCGGGGCGGAAGGCCGACACCGCGGCGCGAATGGGCCGGGGAAGCTCCAGCCACGGCGTTGGCCAAAGCCCGACCTCGATCGTCCGCCCCTCGCCTTGCCAGCCCGGGCCAACCGTCCACACCACCAGGCGCTCGCCAGGATCCAGCCGCACGCGGGTCGCAGGACCCTGGGGCGTCCATTCCCAGGTGAGGGACTTGCCGGGGTCTTTGCTCCACCACAGCCCGGCCGCCACCCACTCCCCTCCCGTGCCCCCGAGCACGGCACACAAAGCATAGCTAAACTGTGGAACAGTAGACACTTCAATGATAGTCTGAACAGAAACGGTCGATTCAGGGACTCCGTACGAAACAATGTAAAACAGGGCAAAACCAAGTCCGCTCCCAAGCACGAACGCCAAGCCCCACGGCCGGGCGCCCCGCGCCCAGGCCGGCAAGGCGTACCCCAACCCCAGGATGTACCCCAAAGCCACCGCGACCAGCAGCCCCCGCGGAGCCGGCCGCGGCCCATACAGGGACGCGAAACTTTCCGCCTCGGCCAAGCTCAAGCCGCCCCACACCAAAGGAACAGGGAGGCCTTCCACCTGGCCCCCCAGGTAGGTCCCCCAGGCCGCGAGCACGGCCTGCGCCCTGGGAGAGAGCACAACCCCTGGCCCCACCACCACCCGGGCAAAGCACGTCAGAAGCGCAGGTTCCTCGGGCAGATCCTCCGGTTCCAGGAGGATCAACGGCTCCACGGGGAGGGGATCGGGAAGCGGAGCGCCCACAAGCGCCACCAGTTTCCCCAGTCCGCCCCCGGCCGAGACCTGGGTTTGAAACAGGCCGGCCGGCCCGGCATCGAGCTCCACCACCACCCGCGGTCCCCGCAACTCCAAGGGCCATGGGAACAGGAACCTTCCTCGGGCCCCGGGGGCGAGGAGAACCGGACAACGCAGGGTGTGCTGGGGGCTGGCCCTCCAGGCGGCTGCTTGCTCCCCCCGTACGGTCAAGGTCCCCGAGAGAACTTTGCCTGTCGCGTTCTCCACGGTGATGGTCAGGGGGTTGATCGCTCCAGGAACGGGTCTCCCCTGCCAACCCAGTTGGGCCCCCAGTGTCACCGGGGCCGCGCTCCCTTGAGGGGAGAGCACCCCCAGAGCCACGGCGAGCCCAACCAGCGCCTCGAGCACCCCAAACAAGGTCCGCACACCCGCGATTGTAGGGGGCTCCTGGGGAGGAAGGGACCGTCAGCGGGGGACGGCCGCCCGGTCCAAGATCTTCTTGACCGTCATAGCCTCCCAGCGGCCGCCCGTCTTGGTGGGCACCTTCTGGCGCCGCAGCTCGGCGGCGATCTGCCGATAACTCTTGCCCTTGGCCCGCAGACTGCGCATGAGGGCCAGAGCCTGAAGCTCTTCAGGGACAGGGACGAGGTCCTCGTCCACCCGGCGGAACCCGTAGGGTTCGGGACCGTACACCTTCCCGTTCTGCCGCTTGTAGCGCAGGGCAAGCTTGGTGCGCTCCCCGATGAGGTTCCGCTCCATCTCGGCCACCCCGGCCATGATGGTGAGGAAAAACCGCCCCATGGCCGATTGGGTGTTGATCGCCTGGCCGCCTTGGTCCACGAGATGCAGGGCGATGCCCGCTCGGTCCCAGTCCCGAACCACGGTCAAGCAGTCGATGGCGTCGCGGAACAGCCGGTCCAGCTTCAGGGCCACCACGTGCGTGACTTCCTGGCCATCCACGAGTTGGAGGAGACGGGCGCCTTCCTTCCGTTCGGCCAAGGGTTTGCCGGCGCTGACCCCCTCCTCGGCCAGGATGTCCACGAGGTCCAGCCGAGCGAGCTGGCAGTAAGCCCGGATGCGCTCGGCCTGGGCTGCCAAAGACACCCCTTCGCTGGCCTGCTCTTCCGTGGACACCCGGGCATATCCCAGGGCTTTAGGCATGGGGGATCCCCCCCCTCCCGTAAACAACCGCCCCCTCGTTTACGGGTCCAAACCACCGCCGCCCTTTTCCCCACGAACTCCAAGGCCTCCCCCTCGTCAAAACCTCAGGCCAGGTCATAGCGCTCGATGATCTTCTTCTCCTCCCCCTCGATTTCCGCGGACACCTCGATGTACTCCCGCAACCCGGAGGTGTTCAGCTTCTCCTTGAGGAGGTTGTCCAGCTGGAAGATCCCCGCGGAGTTCGTCATCCGCACGTGGATGTGCACGGGTTTCTCCGTCCCAGGGCGAAGCTGAACCTTGTCGATGGCCAGGGCGGACACGCTGTGGATGGTGGGTTTACCTACCCGGAACGGCACCCGGGCCCGCCCCTTCTCCATGTCCAGGGCGTCCGCCACCTTGAGGACCCCTGCCTCCACGGTCAGGGGCCGAACCTCCGCTTGGTGGGCCCAAATGGCATGAAGCACCTCGGCCGTGACGACGGTCTTGGTGGGCTCCTCGTACACCCCAGCCAGCAGCTGGTCCAACATGCCCACGGCCCACACCAAGGAGAAGAGTTCGTGGTCGTCCCGGTGCACGGCGTGCCCCACGTCGTGGAGGGCTGAACCCAAGGCCACCACCACCTGGGCGTCCTCGTAGCCCAGGCCGTGGTCGGCCACCCCCAGCTTGACCCCTGCCTTGTGGAGGAGGTCCAACAGCTTCAGGGCGATATCCATGACGATGCGGACGTGGGTGGGGCCGTGGTCGTTGATGCACAAGCGATCGATGGCCACGATGTTGGAGCACACCCAGAGCGCCCGCAACCGCGCCGACCCGGCGATGGCCGCCTTGACCTTCTTGAGCTTCTCCCCCTGGTTCACGGCGGCCATTGTCCTCACCTCCACCGCTCCCACCAGGCCACCTGTCTTCTCTCCCGGAGAGACGCTTCCAGGGCGGCCACCCGCTCCTCCAACCGCCGCAGGTCCTCCGCGAGGTGCTCAACCCACCTGGACCACCCCTCTCCTTCCTCGGCTTTGACCAGGTTTTGCTCACCTTGGTTCGCAACTCCAATTCTTGTATCGTTCTCCCTCTCTTGCCGAAAGCGTATGACCCGCGACGCTTCAGCAAGGGTATGTCCCGTTTCGACCAGCGCCTGGACGTCCCTCAGCACGGCCAGCCCCTCCTCGGTGACGAGCATCTGGTTGTTGGGACCGCGGCGGATAAAACCCGCGAGGAGGTCCCGCACAGCGTTAATCCTGTTCCTCACTTGGTGCTCCGTGCTCAAGCGCAGCAACTGAACCAGCTCGGCCACGGTGTACACGGCTTTACCTCCTTTGGTGCGGTTTCGCTCATGGTACGCGGCGCACGGGGGACGGGCCAACTGGTCGGGGCAGGAGGGAGGGGCTAGGCTTGAGAGACGATGGGCATCCATCGGCTGAGCGAAGAGGTGATCCGCAAGATCGCCGCTGGGGAGGTGGTGGAGCGCCCAGCCTCGGTGGCCAAGGAGCTCGTGGAGAACAGTTTGGACGCCGAGGCCCAACAGGTTGGCGTGGACGTGGAGGGCGGGGGACTGGTCCTCCTCCGCGTCAGCGACGATGGCCACGGAATGAGCCCCAACGACCTTCGCCTGGCCATCGAACGCCATACCACAAGCAAACTTCGCACGGAGGAGGACCTTCGCCACATCCGGACCCTGGGGTTCCGGGGCGAGGCCTTGGCTTCCATTTGCGCGGTGGCCCAGGTCCGCCTGGTGTCCCGAGCCCGGGGGGCGGACGAAGGCCAGGAGCTGGAGGTCCACGGAGGCCAGCGCGTGCTCGATCGCCCCTGCGGGCGGGCCGTGGGCACCACCGTGGAGGTTCGGAACCTCTTTTTCAACGTCCCAGCCCGGCGGCAGTTCTTGGACAGTGCAACCGGGGAGGCTCGCCACGTCCTGGGTGTGCTGCGCCGCCTGGTCCTTGCCCACCCCGAGGTGGCCTTCGCCGTCTCCTCCGAGGGGCGGAGGACGCTGGACGTGGCCCAAGCCAAGGATCCGGCCGAGCGGATTGCCCAGATCTATGGCCGAGACCTCACCGGCCGCCTGATGTACGCCGAGGTCCAGGAGCCGGGACTGCACCTCCAGGCGTGGTTTGGCCCTCCCGAACTGAGCCGGCCGACCCGGGTGGACCAGCACCTGTTCCTCTCCGGCCGCCCGGTTCGACTGGGGAGCTTGGGGGTGGCGATCCACCAGGCCTATGCCCGTTGGCTGCCGCGGGGGCAGTACCCCATCTTTTTCCTATACCTGGACGCTGATCCTCAGGTTGTGGACGTGAACGTCCATCCCCGCAAGGAAGAGGTGCGGTTCCGTGCCGAGGGGGCGGTGATGGACCTGCTGCGACGGGCAGCCTTGCGGGCCTTGGGGACCCGTTTGACCGCTATCCAGCCCCCCGTGGCCCACGGAGCACCCCCCGTCCAGCCCGAGCTGCGACCGTCTTCGCCCCAGCCCGCCCCGCCCCTGTGGCCGGAAAAGGTCCCCGCGCACCGGCCGTGGCGCGTGTTGGGACAGGTCCACTCCAGCTTCATCCTCGTGGAGGGGGAGGAAGGACTGGAGATCGTGGACCAGCATGCGGCCCACGAGCGGGTGCTGTTCGAGCGGTACCGGGACGGGATGGGCGTGCCCAGCCAGGAGCTCCTGGTGCCGGTGCAGATCGAGGTGCCGTTCGACCGGGCCGAGGCCCTGCGCCGGGCCCTGCCGGACCTGGCCCAGATTGGGGTGCTGCTTGAACCCTTCGGGGAGCGGGCGTTTCTTCTCCGGGGATGGCCAGCGCCTCTGGCCGATCGCCAGTCGCGGTTGGGGTTCCTCGAGCCGGTGGCCGCGGTGGCTGAACGGCTTGTGGAGGGCGAGCCGCCCCTGCGGGAGCTGTGGCGGGAGGTGGCCTGCGCCGCGGCCATCACCGCCGGGGAGACGTTGAGCCCGGCCG
Organism: uncultured bacterium; assembly: GCA_937122485.1. Classification (GTDB taxonomy): domain Bacteria; phylum Bipolaricaulota; class Bipolaricaulia; order Bipolaricaulales; family Bipolaricaulaceae; genus CAKZKH01. Next base: position 22,552 of record CAKZKH010000240.1, read on the forward strand.
AGCAGGAGGCCCTTATCGAACGGTGGAAGGCCACCCAAGAGCCCGCCCGCTGCCCCCATGGGCGGCCCGTGGTGCTCCGGCTCCCTTGGGAGCGTCTGGCCCACGAACTGGGGAGGTAGGCCGGGCCGAAGGTTTCATCGGGCTCGCCCGGAGCACCCCCGAACGTACGTGCGATCCCACCCCCACTGCGGTGTGTTGTCCCAGAAAAAGGGCAACGCTAGAATGCCTGACCAAGGAGGCAAACATGGAGATCCTCAAAGTCGCGGCTACTTCCGATCCCAACGCCGTGGCCGGGGCCATTGCTGGGGCCCTGGAGTCCAGCGGCATCGTCGAGGCCCACGCCATCGGCGCGGGGGCCGTCAACCAGGCCGTGAAGGCCATCGCCATTGCCCGCCGCCTCATCGAGCGCGAGGGAGAACCGGAAATCAAGGTCGTCCCCGGGTTCATCGACGTGGACATCGGGGGCGAGGCCAAGACCGGTGTGCGGTTCGTGATCCAGCGGTAATGCGCCTCGAGGCCCTGGTTCAGGCCTCTATCCAGCAGGCCCTCGCCGAGCTCGGATGGAGCTTCTCCGGTTTGATCCCCGTGGACCGGCCCCGCCGCCCCGAACATGGGGACCTCTCCACCCGGCTTCCCTTCATGCTGGCCCCTTCCCTGGGCAAGGCCCCTCAGGAGGTCGCCCACGCGCTTGCCCAAAGGCTCAGGCACAACCTGGCTTTCGCTGCCGTGCGGCCGGAAGCGGGCTTCCTCAACTTCGTCCTCCAGCCCCAGGCCCTCCACGCCGTGCTCAAGGAAATCCTCCAAGATGGGCTGGCCTACGGTCGCTCCTCCGTGGGCGAGGGGAGACTTTTGCAGGTGGAGTTCGTCTCTTCCAACCCCACGGGCCCCCTCACCATCGGGCACCTCCGCCAGGCCGCCCTGGGGGATGTCCTGGCCTCCCTGTACGAAGACCAGGGGTGGAAGGTGGTGCGGGAGTACTACCTCAACGATGAAGGCCGGCAAATTGACCTTTTGGCCCAGTCCCTGTGGGCCCGGTACCGCCAGGCCCTGGGCCACGACGAACCTGTCCCCCCTGGCGGCTACCAAGGAGCCTACCTGGTACCCCTGGGCGAGGAGTTGGCCAAGGCCTGGGGCGATCGCTACCCCGTCTGGACCGAACAGGCCCGTCAGGTGTTCCGCACCGAGGCCGTCGCCCGCATGATGGACATGATCCACGAGGACCTCCAGGCCATCGGAGTCAGATTCGACGTGTGGACGCGGGAGGGGGACCTCCACCGCCGTGGGCTGGTGAGCGAGGCCCTCCAGGCCCTGCGGGACAAAGGGGCCGTCTACGAAAAGGACGGAGCCCAGTGGCTCCACAGTACGGCAGAGGGCCTGTCCCGGGACGTCGTCCTGGTACGCTCGGACGGAACCCCCACCTACACCATGGTGGACATCGCCTACCACTTGGACAAGTGGCGCCGGGGCTTCACCCTGGTCATCGATGTCCAGGGGGCCGACCACGTGGACGAGCAACGCCAGGTCCTCCTCGCCCTCAAGATCCTGGGCCTCCCCCACGGATTCTTGCGTTACTGCCTCCATCAGTTCGTCACCTTGAAAGGCGAAGAGGGCGTTCAGCGCATGTCCACCCGAGCTGGGCGGTTCTTGCGCCTGACCGACCTCGTGGACGCCGTGGGCCGGGATGTGGCCCGCTACTTCATGGTCATGCGCAAACCCGAAAGCCACCTCGTGTTCGACTTCGAGCTGGCCAAGGACACCAGCATGGAAAACCCCGTGTACTACGTGCAGTACGCCCACACCCGCATCGCCTCGGTGTTCCGAGAAGGCGCGAAGAGCGGAGAATGGCCCGTGGACACTCCTCAAGTAGATCTGTCCCCGCTCACCCACCCGGAAGAACTCGCGTTGGTCAAGGAGCTGGACCGCTTCCCGGACATGGTGCGCCTGGCAGCCCAAGAGCTTGCGCCTCACCTGGTGTGCGAGTACTTGGAGGGGTTGGCAGGGCTGTTTCATCCCTACTACGCCCGGGTCCGGGTGTTGGGCCAGGGTCCGGCCACCCCGGCCCGCTTGTGTCTTCTGGCCGGGATCAAGCTCGTGCTCGCCCGGGGGCTCGGCTTGCTCGGGGTCTCTGCTCCGGAGGAGATGTAGTGGGGCTGGTGGAGCGGCTCAAGCAGGGGTTGGCCCGCACCCGGGCGGGCCTGGTGGGCTCCTTGGAGGCGGCCTTCAAGGGAAAAGCCCGCCTGGACCAGGACGCGCTTTTGCGCCTGGAGGAGGTGTTGCTGGCTGCGGACGTCGGGCCCGAGGCCACCGCGTTCATTGTGCGCTCGGTAGAAGAGAAGCTGGCCGGCCAAGCTGTGGACTGGAACGCAATCCAAGCGGCCCTGGAGGAGACCCTGGTGCAGGCCCTCAACGGGGTGGAGCGGCCCTTCGTTCTCCCCCGGGAAAAGCCGGCCGTGCTCATGTTCGTGGGGGTCAACGGGTCGGGGAAGACGACCACCGTGGCCAAGGTGGCCCGGCTGTTGCGGGAGGAGGGGCACAACCCCCTGCTCGTGGCCGCCGACACCTTTCGCGCCGCCGCCATCGACCAGCTGGAGGTGTTGGGCCAGGAGTTGGGCTTGAAGGTCATGGCCCACCAACCCGGGGCCGACCCCGGGGCTGTCGTCCACGACGGCCTAGCCCACGCCCGGTCCGCGGGTTATGATGTGGTTTTGGTTGACACCGCCGGGCGGTTGCAGACCAAGCGGCCGCTGATGGAAGAGCTGGGCAAGGTGCGCCGGGTGGTGGAGAAGGTCCAAGGCCGCCCCCCGGATGAGCGGATCCTTGTCATCGACGCCACCGTGGGCCAAAACGCCCTGTCCCAGGCCCAACTCTTCCACGAAGCGGTGGGGCTGACCAGCCTGGCTGTCACCAAGCTCGACGGCACTGCCCGGGGCGGTGCGGTGATTCCCATCGCCCGCCACCTCAACCTCCCGATCCTCTGGGTCGGCGTGGGCGAGGGGTTGGAGGACCTGGAACCGTTCCGGACGCAGGAGTTTGTGCGAGCCCTCACAAGGGGGTAGAAGGGCATGACGAAGTACGTGTACATGTTTGGAAACGGCTCAGCTGAAGGAAGCGGGGCCTTGCGGGACCTGTTGGGGGGCAAAGGGGCCAACCTCGCGGAGATGGCCGGCCATCCCCACCTTCGGCTCCCCGTGCCCCCGGGGTTCACCGTCACCACCGAGGTCTGCACCCATTACTACGCCCAGGGGCGGAGCTATCCCCCCGGGCTGCAAGAACAGGTCCAGGCTGCTATGGAGCACGTGGAGACCCTTACCGGCCGGCGGTTCGGGGATCCCCACAACCCCCTGTTGGTTTCCGTGCGCTCCGGGGCCCGGGAGTCCATGCCAGGGATGATGGATACCGTCCTCAACGTGGGCCTCACCGAGCAAACCCTGCCCGGGCTGGTAGCCCTGACGGGAAACGAGCGGTTCGCCTGGGATTGCTACCGGCGCCTCCTCATGATGTACGCCGACGTGGTGATGGAGAAGGCCACGGGTCGTGAGCCCTACAAAGGAGAGGGCATCCGCAAGTTCCTCGAGGCCCAACTGGAAGAGTACAAAAAGAGCAAGGGGTACAGGCACGACACCGACTTGGAGACCGAAGACCTCCAGGCCCTGGTCAAGCAGTTCAAGGTCGCGATTCGCCAGGCCCTGAACGAATCCTTCCCCGACGACGCCTGGCAACAGCTGTGGGCCGGCATCGGCGCGGTTTTCGCCAGCTGGATGGGCAAGCGAGCGGTGGAGTACCGCCGCATCGAAGACATTCCCGACACCTGGGGCACGGCCGTCACCGTCCAGGCGATGGTGTTCGGCAACATGGGCAACGATAGCGCCACCGGCGTGGCCTTCACCCGCAACCCCGCCAACGGGGACAACTTTTTCTACGGGGAGTACCTTGTGGACGCCCAGGGCGAGGACGTGGTGGCAGGGATTCGTACTCCGGCTCCCATCAACAAGGCCTCGGCCAAGGCCCAGGGCCGGGAGGACCTCCCCACGCTGGAAGAACTCATGCCCGCGGTCTATGCCCAACTGGAGGACATCCGCAACCGCCTGGAGCGCCACTACCGGGACATGCAGGACATCGAGTTCACCATTGAGCGGGGGAAGCTCTATATCCTGCAATGCCGGGCCGGCAAGCGCAGCGGAGTGGCCGCAGTGCGCATCGCCCTGGACATGCTCAAGGAAGGCCTTGTGGAGGAACAAGAGGCCTTGGCCCGCATCGGCCCCAGCCACCTTGTGGAGCTCCTTCTGCCTCGAATCGATCCCAAAAGTGAGGAGAAGGCCAAACCCATCGCCAAGGGCCTTCCAGCCGGACCGGGCGGAGCCGTGGGACGGGTGGTGTTCACCTCCCAAGACGCCGTGGCCTGGGCTGCCCGAGGGGAGAGGGTCGTGCTCGTGCGGGAGGAGACCTCGCCGGAGGACGTGGACGGGATGCACAAGGCCGTGGCCATCCTCACCAGCAAAGGGGGCATGACCTCCCACGCCGCCCTGGTGGCCCGGGGTTGGGGCAAGTGCTGCATTGTGGGCAGCCCTGACGTGGAGTTCGCTCCCGACAGCAAATCGTTCCGGGGCAAAGATGGCCAGATGGTGCGGGAGGGCGACTGGATCAGCCTCAACGGCACCTTGGGCCATGTGTACCTGGGGAGGCTGCCCCTGGCGGATGCCGATCCTGAGCGTGACCCGTACTTCCGGGAGGTCATGCGCCTGGCGGACAAGTACCGCCGGCTGGGCGTGCGGGCCAACGCCGACACCCCCAAGGACGCCGCCAAGGCCCTGTCCTTTGGAGCCGAAGGTATTGGACTTTTCCGCACCGAACACATGTTCTACGGGGAGGGGAGCGAGAAACCCCTCTTCCTGCTGCGCAAGATGATCATGAGCCGCACGGAAAAGGAGCGGCGCCAGGCCCTGGACGAGCTCTTCCCCTACGTCAAAGCCGACGTGAAGGCCACCCTGGAGGTCATGGAGGGCAGACCGGTCACCATCCGCCTCCTCGATCCCCCCCTCCACGAGTTCGTCCCCCACAGCGAGGACAAGATCAAGGAGCTGGCCGAGGCGTTGGGGGTGACGCCGGCGGAGGTCCGCCGCCGGGGGGAAGCCCTCCAGGAGGCCAACCCCATGCTCGGGCACCGCGGCGTGCGCCTGGGAATCACGTACCCCGAGATCACAGAAATGCAGATCCGCGCCATCTTGGAGGCCGCGGGGGAGCTGGTTCGGGCGGGCAAGAAGGCCTACCCGGAAATCATGATCCCCGTGACCTGCGCGGCCGAGGAACTCCTCCACCAGAAGGTCCTGTTCGATCGGGTGCTGTCCGAGGTCAAGGCGAAGTTCGGCCTCCGGGAGCTTCCCTGCTCGTACGGGACAATGATCGAGATTCCGCGGGCGGCCCTGCGGGCGGGAGATATGGCCCGGGTAGCCGAGTTCTTCAGCTTCGGCACCAACGACCTCACCCAGATGACCTTCGGGTTCAGCCGCGATGACGTCGGGGCGTTCCTGCCCCATTACATGGAAAAGGTCAACTTAGACGGACAGAAACCTGTGGGGATCCTCCGTGCCGACCCGTTCCAGACTTTGGATCAGGAAGGGGTGGGTGAACTCATCCAGCTGGCCATCGAGCGGGGCCGAAAGACCCGGCCCAACCTCAAGGTGGGCATCTGCGGGGAGCACGGGGGCGACCCCGAAAGTGTGAAGTTCAGCCACCGCGTGAAGATGGACTACGTGAGCTGCTCTCCGTTCCGAGTGCCGATTGCTCGCCTGGCTGCCGCCCACGCGGTCCTGGAGGAGATGGGGGTAAAGGTCAAGAGGGTCTAGCCTCAGGAGATGGTGCGGCTTTTCGTCCGGCGGGCGGCGGCGCTTGTCCTGACTGTGTTCTTTCTCGCCCTGGCCGTGTTTGTGCTTCTTACGGTGATTCCTGGGGACGCGGCCCGCCTGGTGGTGGGACCGGAGGCCAGCGAAGAGGCGTACCAGGCCGCCCGGGCGGCCCTGGGGCTGGATGAGCCTTGGCCCTTTCGTTTTGCCCACTGGCTGGCAAAGGCCTTGCACGGAGATTTTGGGGATTCCTGGGCCTTCCGGGGGTGGGCCGTCCGCGACCTTCTGGCCCAGGCTCTCACTGTGACCGTGCCTTTGGCCTTGTGGGCCGCCATCCTCGCTGCGCTGATGGGGCTGGTGGTGGGCGTGGGGGCAGCGGTGCGGCCGGGGGGATGGCTGGATCTGCTCCTCATGGGCCTCGCCCAAGGGGGGGCCGCGATACCGGAGTTTTGGCTGGGGGTGCTGCTGGTGGGCGCCTTGGCCGTGACCCTCCGCCTCTTTCCCTCGGGGGGGTTCCCGGGGTGGGAAAGTCCCAAAGCCCTGGTGCACCTCGTTCTTCCGGGGCTGGCGTTGGCCCTGCCCCGCGGAGCGTACCTGGCCCGGATGGTGCGGGGGTCCATGGTGGACGTGCTGTCCATGCGGTTTGTGGAAACGGCGCGGGCCAAGGGGGCCTCGGAAGCCCGGGTGTACGTGCGCCATGCTTTGCGCAACGCCCTCATCCCCCTCGTGGCCGCGTTCGGGTTGGTGTTCGCCCGCCTCTTGGCCGGAGCCCTCGTGATCGAGAACGTGTTTTCCTTGCCCGGGATGGGATGGTACGCCTTGCGGGCCATGGGGGGACGGGATCTGCCTCTTCTGTTGGGCCTGGCCGTGGTGGCAGGGGGCTTGGCCGTGACCGTGAGCACGTTGGCCGACCTGGGGTTTGTGTTGTTGGACCCGCGGATTCGCTACCGATGAAGAACGTGTACGTGGGAGCCGGGCTGGTGGGGGTGAGCGTGGCCCTTGTGGTGGTGGGGGCTTTGTGGACACCGGCCGATCCCACCGCCTTGGCCGACCGCCCGCACTTGCCGCCTAGCTGGCGTTGGCCCATGGGCACAGACTGGTTTGGCCGGGACGTGCTGTCGCGGGTGATGGTGGGAGGAAGGGTCAGCTGGGCGGTGGCGGCGGCCGCCGTGGCTACAGGAGGTGCTTTGGGCTTTGGGGTGGGGGCCATGGCCGGCTACCTCGGGGGGATCCTGGGGGAAGTCCTCGCCCGACTGGGCGACTTTTTCCTGGCCTTCCCGGCGAGCCTGATGGCCGTGCTGCTGGCCACCGTTCTTGGTCCAGGCGCGCTAGGGGTGGCGTTGGCCCTTGCCTTGTTCACGGTGCCGTTCTTTCTCCGGCTGTCGTTCGCTGGCGTGCTGGCGCTGCGGGAGCAGGAATTTGTGGTGGCAGCGCGGGCGTGCGGGGCCCGGGGGCCGCGGATTGTCCTCCGCCACATCCTCCCCAACCTCGCCTCGCCCCTGCTCGTGCAGCTTTCGGTGAGCCTAGGGGCCGCCCTGCTTGCCGAGGCCGGTCTGGCCTACTTGGGCCTGGGCGTGCAGCCGCCTCATCCTTCCTGGGGCCGAATGCTCCGCGAGGCGCAGACGTACTTTGGGTACTCCCCCTGGCCCGCGGTGTTCCCCGGGCTGGTTCTGGGCCTGACGGTGCTTGGCCTCAACCTCCTGGGCGACGGGCTCCGGGATCTGGCCGACCCCTTGACCCGCAAGCTCAGCCCTGGGCGGCCGTGAGGTCCAGCACGTAGTGAGGGAGGATCTTGATCCCGTTCACGTTGGCCCGGGTGGCCACGATCTGGTGCGGCGACTGGATGAACACGTTGACAGCCTCCACGGCGAGGATGTACTGGGCCCGGGCATAGATCTCCCGCCGCCTTTCCGGATCGGGGGTCAGGATCCCCTGGCGCAACAACTCGTCCAGCTCAGGGTTGGACCAACCCCGGCGGAAGTAGTACTCCGGCCGATCTGGCCCATAGGCGGTGAGCATGGGCGCCGGGTCCAGCCGCCCCACGTGGGCAATCACGGTGAGGTCATAGTCCGCCTGCCCAAACACCCGCTCCAACCACGTTCCCCAGTCCACCAGGCGAATTTCCGCCTTGATCCCCACTTCCCGGAGTTGGGCAGCAATAACCTCCCCCGTGCGCACGTGGATGGGGTAGTTGCTGGGAAGGGTCAACGTGAGGGCCAGGCCACCATTGAACCCCGCCTCGGCCAGGAGTTCGCGGGCCCGAGCCCGGTTGAAGGGCAACACCCAAGTCATGTCCGCGTAATACAAAGCCGAGGGGGCTAAGTGGCTCCCGATAGGCGAGCCAAACCCGTAGGACACAAGCTCGATGATCTGGACACGGTCAATGGCCTGAGCCAGGGCTTGGCGCACGCGCACGTCGTTCAGCGGGGGCCGCGCCGTGTTAATGGCCAGAATCTGCACGAGGTCCTGAGGCCGCGACACCAGCCGGACCAAAGGATCGCCCTGGAGTGTGGAGGCGATCTCCGCAGGCATTTCCGCCACTCCCTGCACTTCCCCGGTCCGCAGGGCTGCCAGTTGCGCCGAAGGATCAGGGATAAAGCGGAAGTTGAGGGCCTCGAGTTTGGGCACCCCAGGGATGTAGTAGTCGGGGTTACGGACCAGCCGGAGGCTGTAGCCCGGCCGTGCCTCAGCAAACTTGAACGGCCCCGTGCCCACCGGGCGCCGGGCCAGTTCCGGCCCCAAATGGGCCGGCACCACCACCGAGTCCCCCAAGGCCAAGATGGCCAAGAACGAGGCATCGGGCGCTTTGAGCTTGAACTGGACCACCAACGGCTGGGGAACCTCGATGGCCACAATGTTCCGGTAGTACTCGGGCCGGGGATGGCGCGTGGCCGGATCCATGGTGCGGAGGAAACTCCGCCGCACCCCCTCTGCGTCACAAGGCGTCCCGTCGTGGAATTTGACGCCTTCCCGCAGGTGGAACGTGTACACAAGACCGTCCGCGGAAATCTCCCACGACGCCGCCAGTTGCCCGTAGAACGCCCCATCCTCCGAAACCTGCACCAGGCTTTCGTACAGGTTGTGGTGGAGAAGGAGCTTGATCACCCCAGCCGCGTTGGTGGTGGGATCCAGGCTCGGGGGTTCTGTGGAGATCGCCAGGGTGAGCTCGTTTCTCTGGGCGAAGCCCGCCAAACCGAACAGCAAACACACAAGACAAATGGCACGCTGCACGGAGTGTCACCTCCTAAGGGTTTGGAGTGTCACCTCCGATTGGGGAGAGTAACTCAGGGCACGTCCTCGCTCAACCCAGGGGCTTGGCAGGCCGCCGGCGGCGCCAAGGGCCGCCGCCCGGTCTACGTGCCCAATCCTAGGAGCTGCCAAGGGCGAAGGACCCGGAGGGTGACCCGGCCGCCTTCCCCCGCCAGCCGGGCCAGTTCCACACGGCTCTGGCCAACGTAGAGCACGTAGGAGCTGCTGTCAAAGACCCGGAACACCAGTTCCTGCAAAGGGGTGGCCCGGTCTTCAATCACCAGTTCGCCCTCCACAAGCTTCCCCTCGGTGGGAAGTCCAGCTCCGTAGGAAAAGTACCGGGACTCCTTGAGGATAAACCCGCCATCCCAAGACACCACAAGGCGGTCCCGCACCGGCGTCCCCTCCACAGAGTGGACGTATTCCACCCAGAGCGACTGGCCAGGAAGCCACACCTTGACCCATCGTCCCTTGCTCCCTTCCGCTACAAGGAC
>CAKZKH010000241.1 GCA_937122485.1 uncultured bacterium
TGGTGGAGGCCCTGCGCGAGGGCCGGATTCTGGGGGCAGGGCTCGATGTGTTCGAAGAAGAGCCCAAGGTTCACCCCGGGCTTCTGCCCCTGCGCAACGTGGTCCTCCTTCCCCACATCGGCTCGGCCACCTGGGCCACGCGGCGAAAAATGGCCGACATGGCCGTGGACGCAGTGCTGGCCGTGCTGGCCGGCACCAAGCCCCCCAACCTGGTCGTTCCCCGGTGAAACCCGGATCCCACCTCCCCTGTACATCGACGTGTACGACCGAAGCGTGATGGAGATCACCGTGGAAACCAAGGCTCCGGTCGTATAATGCTCAAGGAGGTGGTTCGATGAAGCGGGCTTTGGCGTTGATGGGCGTCGTTCTCGTGCTGGGAGCGGTGGGGATGGCCCAGTGTTGTCCTCCCCCTCCGCCCCCGAAGGAACCTCCCTGCTACACCACGTTCTGGGTGGGCGAGGGGGTCTACTTCAAGGTAGACCAGTTCTGGTCGATCTTCTGCTGCTGTTGCTGCGGGCCGCAGGACCTGGTCGTGGGCTGGCGGATCGAGGCCTTCACCGGCGGCGTGGTGTACACGGTCACCCTCCCGGCTCCGGCCGACCTCGGGACGGAGTTCCTCTGGAAGGGAACCGACGCACTGGGGAACCCTGTGGCTCCTGGGTTCTACAAGATCGTGGTGAGCTTGAGTTCGGGCAAGACCGTGGAGACCCACGTGAAGCTCGTGGCCCAGACCAGTGGGTGCTGCAACCCGTGCCTGCCGATCTCCATCCCCTGCCTGACTCCCCTGTGCGGGCCGTACATCAAGGTGTGGCGGGCCCCGTGCACGACCCCGTGCGTGACCCCGTGCGGGTGCTGCCTGCCCTTCTTGTTCTTCCTGGGGTGCTGCTGCGGCGGGTGATCGTTGCCCGAACTCCCGGACCTTGAAGCCATCCGGAGATTTCTGACCCCTCGGATCGTAGGAACGACGGTCCGAGGGGTCGAACTTTCCCGCCCAGGTCTCGTCAAACAAGGCCGGGTGGAAGCCCTTGTGGGTCGGGAGGTCCAGGGCGTGGGCCGGCGGGGCAAGTACTTGATCCTCTCCTTGGTGGGGGGACCCCACCTCCTCGTCCATCTCAAGCGCTGGGCTTGGCTGTGGTTCGGCCCGGCAAGCTACGCCCCCACCGGCTCTACCGAGCTCCGTCTCACCTTCGACGGCCGGTTCGACCTGCGCCTGATCGAACCCACCCCGATCCGACTCGCTCAGGTCTGGGTTGTGGACGACCTAGAACGAGCCGAACCTCTGCAGGGTCTAGGCGTGGAACCGCTCTCCCCCCAGTTCAGCCCGACTACTCTGCAGGCCCTGATCGCCGGGAAGCGGCGGGCCCTCAAGCGCCTCCTTGTGGATCAGAGCTTGATCGCCGGGATCGGGAACGCCTTCGCCGACGAAATCCTCTTCCGAGCCAGGCTTTCCCCTGTGCGGTTCGCCCACACGTTGAACGACAACGAGCTCGAACGCCTGGCCCACGCGGTTACCTCCACGCTGGCCTGGGGGGTAGAGGAGATCGAAAAACGGCTGGGCGATCACCTGTTTGAGAAAGAGATCCGGGACTTCCTGGATGTACACGGCCGCCCAGGCGAGCCCTGTCGGATCTGCGGGACCACGATCGAGGAGTTCCTCCTGGAGGGCCAGCGCACAGACTACTGCCCCGCCTGCCAGGAGGTCAACCGTCCTCTGCGCGG
>CAKZKH010000242.1 GCA_937122485.1 uncultured bacterium
GATGACGTTCGAAGAGATCCGGGCTTTGCTTCAGGCAGAGGACGTCCCGTGGGTGGACCTGCGGGCCGTGGACATCCTCGGGCACCTCCGCTGTCTGACCTTGCCGGCCGAGGAGTTCTCCCCGGACGTGGTGGAGCGGGGGGTGGGGGCGGCGGGGTCCCACTACGGGCTGGCCATGACCCAGGAGGGGGACATGGTGCTGCTTGCGGACTTGAGCACGGCGCGGTTGGACCCTACCCGGGCGCCCCCTGCGCTCACCCTCCTGTGCGATCTGGCCCGGCCGGGCGAGGGACCCTGTGCCTTGGCCCCGCGCACAGTGGCCAAGGCGGCCGCCGCCCTGCTCCGAGATTCCGGCCTTGCCGACCAGGCCATCTTCGGGGTGGAACTGGAGTTCTACCTGTTTGAGGACGTCTGGTTCGATGAAAGCCCCCTTTCCCCCGGGGTGGAGGTTGTGCCGCTGGGGGAAGGTGTCGAAGTGCTTCCCGGCCCACGGAGCGCCTACCATGCCGGTGGACCAGCGGACCGGGGCCGCCACGTGCGGGAGCGGGTGGTGGAAGTCCTCCGGGGGTGGGGAATCCCCGTGCGGTACCACCACCATGAGGGCGGGGCCTTGGGCCAGATGGAGATTGAGCTGGGCCTGGGGCCCCTGGTGGAGGCAGCCGACTGGGTGGCCCTGGCCACCGACCTCATCACCCGCGTCAGCGCGGAAGAGGGCCTGGTAGCGTGCTTCCTGCCCAAGCCGGTCTGGGGCCAGCCGGGCAGCGGCCTGCACTTCCACCAGTATCTGGCGGCTCAGGGCCGGAACTTGTTCGGGGGCGAGGAGGGACTGTCGCAGACGGCCCTGAACTACGTGGGGGGCATCCTGGCCCATGGCCAAGCGCTCTCCGCCCTCGTTTCGCCCTCCACCAACTCCTACCGGAGGCTGCGGCCCGGGTTCGAGGCTCCAGTGCACCTGGCGTTCGGCCGAGCCAACCGTACGGCCGCCATCCGCATCCCCGGGTATCTCGAGCCGGCCCAGGCCCGCATCGAGTACCGGCCCCCCGACCCCAGCTGCAATCCCTACCTCGCCTTGGCCGCCTGCCTCATGGCCGGAATCGACGGAATCCGCCAGGGGATTGATCCCCAGGCCAAAGGTTGGGGCCCGGTGGAGGAGAACTTGTACGACCATCCCCGCCGGGGACGGCGCATCGCCAGCTTGCCGCGGTCGCTTGACGACGCCCTGGATGCGTTGGAGGAAGACCACGAGTTCCTCACCCTGGGGGGAGTCTTCCCCCCTGAGCTTTTGGAGACCTGGACCCGACTCAAGCGCCAGGAGGCCCAGGAAGTGGCGGCGCGGCCGCACCCCTACGAGTTTCGCCTCTATCGGTGAACGCCTTTCGCGCTGCAGGTTTGAGCTTGGGGCAACTGCCCCCGGGGCCCAGGACCACGTTGGCGGACGTGCCTGGAATTCACGTGGGTCACGTGACGCTCACATCGGGACAGGGAGAAGAGGCGGTCCGCACCGGGGTTACGGCCATCGTCCCTCCAGGCGACCCTTATGCGGAGCCTTTGGCTGCAGGTTTGTTTGTGCTCCACGGTCACGGCAAAGCGGTGGGCCTGTCCCAAGTTCGGGACCTCGGTGAGCTGGAGACGCCGGTGCTGATCACCAACACCCTGGCCGTGTTCCGCTGCGCCGAGGCTTTGCTCAGCTGGACGCTGCGCAGGCATCCCGAGGCCCGCTCGGTCAACCCCGTGGTGTTGGAGTGCAACGACGGCCGCATTTCCGCCATTGAACGGCGACCGGTGACCGAGGACCACGCCCTTGCGGCGTTGGAGGCGGCCGGGGAGGGGGTGGAGGAGGGATGCGTGGGCGCAGGAACCGGCATGGTGGCCTTCGGGTTCAAGTCCGGGGTGGGGACGGCCTCGCGTCGGGTGGGGGATTTCACGGTGGGGGTCTTGGCCGTGCCCAACATGGGCCGAGCCCAGGACTTCCGCGCCCCATTTTCGTTTGAGAAGGCGCCCGAACGGGAGGCGGGGGCCGAGGCGGGTTCACTTGTGGTGGTGCTGGCCACAACTGCTCCCCTGCTCCCGGAACAGCTGAGCCGGCTAGCTCGTCGGGCCGCGCTCGGGGCCGCCCGCACCGGGGCTCCCGTAGACACGGGAAGCGGCGACTTTTTCCTTGCATTCTCCACGGGCCTGCGGTTTCCCCGGATGGAGGAGCGGCGGAGCGTGACCTACGTACCAGACCGTTCGAAGACCATGGGGCTGTTGTACCGAGCTGCGGCTGAGGCCAGCGAGGAAGCGATTTTCTCTGGGCTTCTTGCCGCTAAGCCCACGCCGGGCCGAACCGGGCAGGTCTTTCCCGCGCTCCGTACCTACCCGAAGTGATCAAGGCGTCGCTCGGCGAATAGGACCTGGCCGTGGGCGTCCTTGTGCAGCCCAAATCCCCGCGACTGAAGAAGGGCGATCATGCGGGCATTTTCGGGTAGGACCTCGGCCACCAGCCGTCGGACCCTCAGGGCAGTGGCCAGCTCCAAACAGCAGTCCGTGAGGAACCTCCCCAGGCCGTGCCTCTGCCAGGGATCGGCCACCATCACACAGAACTCCCCGCACTCCCCATGAGGCTCCAGGCACAGCCGACCCTCCCCGATGATCCTGGGCGGGGCCAGCAGTTCGGCCACCAGCACCCACTGGGTGCCGAGCTTGGGCAAGCACCACTGGGGCGCATCGGCCAAAAGCCGCGGCAACGAGTGGCACTCAAACCGGAGCCAAAGCGTCTGCGGCGAGCAGGCCTCGAGCATCGCCCGCCACGCCGGGAGGTCCTCGGGCTGCATCGGGCGCACCACGGCCTGCGTTCCGTCCCGCAGGGTGAACACCCGCACGAAGGGATGAGCTTCGCCCGACGGCTCGGGGTCCGTCAGCTGGCGAGTCTCCTGGACTTCCATGTAAACAGTTTAGGGGGAACGTCCTTCAGTGGGAAGTCCCACCCCGGGGGAGGCGAACAACACCAAGGGCCCCCCGGTCACAGGGTTTCGCTCCACCACCGCTTCCACCCCAAACGCCCGGCGGAGGTTTTCGGCCACGATCACCTCGTGCGGAGTTCCTTGGGCCAGGATCCTTCCCCGGCTCAACAACGCCACTTTGTGGGCAAACGAGCAAGCCAGGTTGAGGTCGTGCATGGCACAGACCACGGCTCGACCCTCCTCGGCCAAGTTCCGTACCAGGGCCATGATCTCCAACTGATAGGCCACGTCCAAGTGGGCCGTGGGTTCGTCCAGAAGCATCACCGCTGTGTCCTGGGCCAACACCATGGCCAGGAGCACCTTGCGCCGCTCACCCCCCGAGAGCTCGGAGAAACGCCGTTGGGCTAAGCGCTGCAGTCCCAACCGAGCGAGAGCCTGCCCCACCCGTTGGCGATCCCGGCCTGGGAGGCCCCCCCACCGGGGGAGGTGGGGATACCGGCCCAAGGCCACCACCTCCACCACCCGAAAACCCGGGTCGCTGGGCTGTTCCTGTTCGAGCATGGTGAGCCGGCGGGCGAGCTCTTCCCCGCGCCAACTTTCCAGCTTCTTCCCGTCAAGGAGGATCTGCCCCGGTCCCCGAAGTTCGCTGGACAACCGACGGAGGAGCGTGGACTTCCCTGCCCCGTTGGGCCCCACAAGCGCCCAGAGCTCTCCCCCCCGAATCTCCCAATCCACCCCTTGCAGGGCAGCAACGTCGCGGAAAGCGTGGCGTAGGCCGTGTACGATGATCGTTACAGTCCCCATCGCCGGCGAAGGAGAAAGAGAAAGAACGGAACGCCCAAGAAAGCCGTGATCAGCCCCACGGGCAGCTCCACCGGCCGGAGAAGGGTTCGTGCACCAAGGTCGGCCCACACCAGGAGCACGGCTCCGCCCAGAAACGAGGCAATCAGGAGGGTCCTGTGCCTCGGCCCCAGCACGAGCCGCAGGGCGTGGGGAACGATCAGGCCCACGAATCCAATCGGCCCGGCGAAGGCCACAGCCGTGGCCGTCATCACCGTGGCCCAGAACAGGAGAACGGCTCGCACCCGCCCAGGGCGGGTCCCCAGGTGGTGAGCTTGCGCGTCCCCCAGGGCCAGGACATCGAGGTCCCGAGCGAACCCGAGGGAACCGGCCATTCCCACCAGGGCCACTGGGGCCAGGATCTGCACTGCGGTGGGGGTGGCTCGGCTCAGCCCGCCCATGGTCCAGATCAAGATGGCCGCCATCTGCTCAGGGCTCGCGAAGTACACCAGGGTAGCTGTCACCGCAGAGAACAGCGTGGCGAGGGCCACCCCGGCCAGCACCAACGACAAGGGATGCATCCCCGAGCGAGGTCGACCCAGGAGGGCCACGGCTCCGGTCACCAAGCTTCCCCCCAGGAACGCGCCCAGGGGCAAGATCCAGGGGCGGCCCGCGCTCCAGCCGAGTTTGATCACCGCCGCGGCTCCGGCCGAGGCTCCACTGGCCAACCCCAACACGTAGGGGCAAGCCAGTGGGTTGCGGAATACCCCTTGCATCACCGTTCCCACACAGGCCAGGCTCCCCCCCACGAGAAGGCCAAGGAGAACGCGGGGCAGCCTCAGCCCTTGAAGGATCACCAGCTCCCTCCGGGAAAGGGCTTCTGTGTTTCCAAGCAGAAATCTCACCAACCCCGGGAAGGAAATGGAGGCCGGCCCCAACGCCAGGCCAGCCAACACACCCCCCGTGAGCAGAACAAAAAGAATCGCGAAAGTCCGGGCTTCCCTCACCGCTCCCCCGCAAACACCTGGGGATGGAGGGCGCGAGCGACCAAGGCCAGCACCTGCACGACCCGCGTGGAAACGATATCCGCGGCGCGGACCTCCCAAACCTGGCCCGTGCCCACGGCCCTGAGGCTCTTGAGGACATGGTGCCCGGTCACGTTCTCCTTTTGGCCTGTACCCACGAAGACGACTTGCGGGTCGCGGAGAAGGATTTCCTCCAGGTTCACCTGAGGGTAGCCCACAAGGTCACCGAAGGCGTTGAGGCCCCCGGCCCGGCGGATAACCTCGTCCTCCGGCGTCCCTCCGCAGGCCACGTAGGGAATGCCTGTGGGGTCGTAGATGTAGAAGAAGGCAGCCGTGGGACGCTCGCGCCCCAAAACCTTGGCTTCCAAGGCCAGAATCTCCAAGGCCAGCGTTCCGGCCACCACCCGGGCTTCTTCCTCCAACCCCACCACCCGGCCCACCTCCACGATCCCCTCCAGCACCTCGGAGACCGAGGTGATCCACATGTC
>CAKZKH010000243.1 GCA_937122485.1 uncultured bacterium
CCACGTCAAAGGAAAAGGTGGTGTCGAAGATGTTCTTGCCCAGAACACCCACCTTGCGGGCCTGGGCCAGGGCCACCTCCAAGCGTTTGATGGCCAGGGGGTACTCAGCCCGCACGTACACAAAGCCCTTTTCTGCCCCGACGGCGTACCCGGCCAAGGCCATACCCTCCAGGACGCTGTGGGGATCGCCTTCCAACACAGCCCGGTCCATGAACGCCCCAGGGTCCCCCTCGTCGGCGTTGCACACCACATACTTGGGTTGGCCCGCAGCGGCACGCACGGCCTCCCACTTCTTGCCCGTAGGAAACCCCGCCCCCCCGCGGCCGCGCAGGCCCGACTTTTTCACCTCGGCCACGACCTCCTCGGGGGTCATTTGGGTCAAGGCCTTGCCCAACGCCTCGTAGCCCCCCACGGCGATGTACTCCTCAATTCGCTCGGGGTCGATAACCCCGCAGTTGGCGAGCACGACCTTGCGCTGCCGAGCAAAGAACGGGATTTCCTGAGGCGAGGGGGCCTCGGCGGTCCACAGCAGCCGCCGCACAGGCCTCCCTTTCAGGAAGTGCTCGGTCACAATTTCTTCCGCGTCCTTGGCCTTCACCCGCACGTAGAACGTCCCCTCGGGGTAGACAATGAGGACTGGACCCAGCTCGCACGGGCCCACACACCCTGTCTCCACCAGTTGGATCTCCTGATCCAGACCGTGGTGAGCCATGGCTTGAAGCAAAGCCCGTTTGAGTTCAAGGGCCCCCGAGGACTGGCATGCTGTGCCCGAACACACGAGAACTTCCAGCCGCCTCACAGGTCCACCTCCCCCCCGAAGTAGGCCACCAACCGCCGGACCAAGGCTTCCGCAGCCCGGCGGGTGCGGGGGGACAAACCCTCGCCCAAGGACAGGTCCTTGGTGGGCAAGGTCACGAGCCAGGCTTGGGGCGCTTGCCCAAACAATTGGTTCACCCACGCCAGCAGACCCTGAGGGGTGAGGGCGTGGGTGAGGGAGGGCCTTGGCCCTGGCCCCAACCGCTCCCAACGGACCGGACCTGAACCCACCCGGCTGTCCACAAACACGACCAGGTCCGCCCCCGCTACCGAGGGGATGAGATCCGGGGTCAGTTCCTGGACCCCAATGACCTTGACCCCCTCCTGAGAAGGAAGCCGACTGGCCACCCACAGGCCAGCCGCGTCATCCTTGCGCAGGGGATGCCCCAATCCAATCACAAGAATCATGGAGCCGACACCTTCTCGTCGAGGACCTGCCCTTCAGGCCCCACGAGGACCACCCGCAGACCCAGTCGCCCTGCCGCGTGCACCGAGCAGGAAAGACAGGGGTCGTAGGCGCGGATGCCCCCCTCCAACCGGTTGAGGAGGCCCTCAGGGATGGTCGTCTCCCCTTGCAGGTAGTGCTCGGCGATCTGGGCCACGGTCCGGTTCATCGCCAGGTTGTTGTGGCCGGTGGACACGATCAGGTTGACCCCCCGAATGACCCCGAACTCGTCGACCTTGTAGTGGTGGATGAGCGTGCCGCGGGGGGCCTCGTGGATCCCCACCCCTTCGAGTTCGTTGATTCCGGCCTCCGCGCGGATCCGTGGGGACAGAAGCTCGGGGTCCTCGAGGTAGGTCCCCACCTGCTCCACCGCCGCCAGGGCCTCGATCAAGCGCGCGTAGTGGTAGTGGAAAGAGCTGGTCACAGCCTTTCCAGCGGCCAACGCCCGGAAGTGCTTGAGCGCTTCATCCGCCCACGGGGTTCCCATCCGATCACAGCAGTTCAGGCGGGCCAAGGGCCCCACCCGGTACAGCCCCTCGGGATATCCCCAAGGCTTGTAGTAGGGGAATTTGAGGTACGACCACTCCTCCACGGCCTCCCCGATGTACTCAAAGTAACGGGCGGGCAGAAGGCCATCGGCCACGATGCGGCGGTTGCTGTCCACCACGCGGATGACGCCGTCGTGGTGCTCCCAGCTCCCCTCGGGGGTGACCAGGGATAGGAACAAGCTGGGGAAGTTGCCGAAGGTTTCGACCTGCTCAGCCCAGTTGGGGACGTTCTTTTCGTAGAGCGCGAGGGCGTCTTGGGCGATGCGCCGGGCCTCGGGGAGCTTGGTGGCCAAGCGGTCCCGGCCCTCGGGGGTCAGGGGGGCGTTCACCCCCCCGGGCACAGCCCAAGCCGGATGCACCCTCTTGCCGCCCAGGGTCTCGATGATCTCCTGTCCGAAAGCCCGCAGGCGGATGCCGTCCAGGGCGATTTGGGGGTGGGCTTGGGCCACGCCGAAGATGTGGCGCTGAGCTGGATCCGCGTCCCAGCCCAACAGGAGGTCCGGGCTGGAGAGGTGGAAGAAGGACAGGGCATGGGATTGGATGAACTGGCCGAGGTTCATCAGCCGGCGGAGCTTGTCGGCCGGCCGGGGGGGACGAACCCCCAGGATGGCGTCGCCCGCTTTGGCCGAGGCCAACAGGTGGGACACCGGACAGATCCCACAGATCCGGGCCGTAATCCCCGGCATTTCCCACACCGTGCGTCCCTGGCAGAACCGCTCGAACCCCCGGGCCTCCGTGACGTGGAACCGGGCTTGGGCCACTTGACCACGGTCATCAAGGTGGATGGTGATGAGCCCATGGCCCTCCACCCGGGTCACCGGGATTTTGTGCTCGCGCATGGGACCTCCTTCACCCAAAAGTGAGCAGGGGAGCCGCCAACTCGGGCTTTTGGCCACTCAAAAGTTGGCGCAAAAACTCCCAAATGCGGTCGGCCGACGGCGGACACCCGGGCAAGAAGTGGTCCACTTGGACGTAGGCGTGGAGCGGCAGAGCCTGGGGAAGCAAGGCCGGTACTTCCCCTTCGTGGAGGCCGGGCGTCCCTTCCTTGCCGTAGACACTCTCCAGAACGTCTTCCCGAGGCAGGGGGTTCCTCAGGGAGGGGACGTTCCCCGTCACCGCGCAGTCCCCAAAAGCCACAAGAACCTTGGTTTTTCTTCGAATCTCCTGGAGGAGGTGGAGGTGCTCGGTATTGCCCACGGCCCCCTCGATAAGGGTTACGTCCACCCCGTCCGGAAACTCCTTGATGTCCACGATAGGAGAGAACACCAGATCCGCCTTCCCGGCGAACTCGAGGAGGCGCTCATCCAAGTCCAA
Source organism: uncultured bacterium (assembly GCA_937122485.1). Lineage (GTDB taxonomy): Bacteria > Bipolaricaulota > Bipolaricaulia > Bipolaricaulales > Bipolaricaulaceae > CAKZKH01. Next base: position 3,124 of record CAKZKH010000243.1, read on the forward strand.
AAAGGACATGTGGCAACCGGAGCAGCCCGAAAACCACGCTGTGGCCACCCTAACCTTGGACACGGGGCCTCCTTTCTGTAACCTCGGCCACCAGCTCGCCCTTCTTGACCTGTTCGGAGGTGGCCTTGCCGCGCTCAAAAAGCGCCCCGGTGGGACAGGCTTGCACGCACTTGCCGCAGCCGGTGCACGTCTTGGACTTTCCCCACGGGTCGCCCAGGTCGGCCTCCACCAAAGTGTGGATTCCCCGGCCTGAGAACCCCCAGGTCATTGCTCCTTCCACCTCCGAGCAAGCCCGCACACACCGCCCGCACAGCACGCACCGGCTGTGATCGATCCCGTACTTGGGGTGGCTGGCATCGAGGGGGAGGGCGGGAAATCGATACGGGAATCGCACGTGTTCCATTCCGTGCTCCGCAGCCAGAGTCTGCAGCTCGCAGTGCCCGTTGGAGACGCAGAAGGCGCACACGTGATTCCGCTCGGCAAAGAGAAGCTCCAGGATCGTGCGGCGCAGGTCCCGCAAGCGCTGGGAGTGGGCCACAATGTCCAACCCCTGTTCGGCGGGGGTGGCGCACGCGGGGACCAGGCGCCCATTCCAGTTCTTCACTTCCACCAAGCAAATCCGACACGCCCCTCGGGGGGTGAGGCCCTTGAGGTGACACAGGGTGGGAATACGGATCCCCGCGGCCACCGCCGCCTCCAGGATCGTTTGCCCTGGAGAAGCGGTGATGTCCTGCCCGTCCACACGAAGGGTGATCACACCTTCACCTCCCGGACTTCCACCACGTGGGTAGCCACCGGGGTCCCGTGGACCACGTGCTCGGCTACGATGCGCCGAGCCAGGGCCTCGTCCACCTCGCCGTAGACCGTGACCCTCTCCGGCTCGTGGACCTCCACAATGGGTTCCTTGGCGGCCAGGCCCTTCTCCCCGGTCTGGGTCACCAGCACGTCGGGGAGGTTGCGGCGGCTCACCTCATCCAAGAGGGCCCGCAAGGTTTGTCGGGCCCCGGCCGCAATCCCCGATGTGCCCATGCTCACGAGGATCTTGACCCGGGGGGTTCCCCCCCGCAGGCGCATCTCCTCCTGGGCCTTCTCCCTGATTCTTCTCAGCTCCTCCAATTTCATGCGCTCTCCTTCAGTCCCAAGGCTTCCGCGGTGCGGGCCATTTCCCCCTCCAAAAAGGAGAGCACCTCGGGGTGGGAAAGGGGAACGTCCCCGACGTGCTCCCGGAGCTCACGAGTGGAAAGCATCCACGTGGTCTGATCATCCCCAAGCTCCACGGTGAACTCAACCCCCGGGCTGGTCACCACCAAGGGGACCAGCGTTCCCACCAAGTCCCCGAGAGGGGGGCGATCGGGATGACCCCAGGGAAGGTCGACCCACACGCGGGTACCCAAACCGGGACTGGACTCCAGCCCACACGTTCCTCCCAGTGCTTCGGCCGTTTGCTTGAGCAAGGGCAGGCCTAGCCCCACCTTGGCCCCTGGCTTGGTGGAAAAGAACGGGTCACAGGCCCGCTGGAGCGTGTGGGGGTCCATGCCCCCTCCGTCATCGGCCACCTCAAGGTAGAGGTGCTCCCCGCTCCTGCGCACCACGACCCGCACTTCCCTGGCTCGGGCCCGGAGCGCATTCTCCACCAGATCGGCAATATGCATGGCCAGGTCGGCGATCACGTCCCCCTGCCCACCTCCTGGATCACCTTCCGAGCCTTCCTGGGGTCGAGCCGGCCACTCACCTCGTCGTCCACCATCATCACCGGGGCCAGACCGCACGCCCCCAGGCACCGCACGACCTCCACGGTGAACGCCCCATCCGGCGAAGTCTTGCCTGCCGGGGCTTTGGTTTCCTCCTCCACCGCTTGGAGGACGCGCTGGGCCCCCCGAACGTGGCAGGCCGTTCCCATGCAAACCCGCACAGTGTGCTTGCCCACCGGCTGTTGACGAAACAAGTGGTAGAAGGTGATCACCCCTCGCACCTGAGCTGGGGGAACCCCCAGGACTTCAGCCACCTGGACCTGCGCCCACCGCGGCACATACCCCAAGGCGCTCTGCACCTTGTGCAGGGCCTGAATGAGTTCCGCGGGACGGTGGGTATAGGGCTCAAGAACTCGCTGAAGGTGCTCTTTTTGGTTCACCATGGTGTCTCCTTGAATGGAGGACTGGGACGGACCCGGCCTGGGTCCGTCAGGGCTTCGCCCAGGCCTTCCACATCGAGGGTTTTCACAGCCAGCTCGGTCCAGGCCCGGCCGATCTGCCCGGGGCTGTGGGCGTCGGACGAGCGGAGAAGGGCCCTTCCCCTCAGCTCCGGCCACCGGGCGCAGGCCTCTTCCACCGAGGTCCAGGGAGCCAACTCCAAGGCCGGCCAGTCCCCCTCAGGCAGAAGGCCCAAGACGCCCAAGAGTCCACCCGGCACGCGATCCACGTGGGCAGGAATGGCCAGACCGCCAAGGTCTCGGACCCGGCGGACCACTTCCCCCAGGGGCCAGGGCACAGGGGAGAGCAGGAGCCGGTCCACTCGCCGCACGATCTCCCCGCTGTCATCGACCACAAGCTGGTCTCCAAACGTTTCAGGGTCACAGAAGATATCGGGCAGCACGCGCTCGATTTGCTCGCTGAGCGTCTGGCAGGTCCGCTCGTCGGGGAACAGGGCGAGGACTTCCACTTCTTCTTCGCTTTGAATCTCCATGGCACAAATCACAACCGGGCGGCCACGAGCAGCCCGGCGCACGTAGGGACCATTCCAGCCGGCATTGTGGTCCGCCACGGCAATGAGGTCAAGTCCGCGGGCGCGGGCCCCAGCCACAATCTTCTCCGGGGACATCCCCAGGTCCGTGCAGGGGGAAAGGACGGAGTGGATATGGAGGTCCGCCCGAATCCTCCTCATGGAAACAGGGCGCGGTGGATGCGCCCCGCCGTCTCGAACGCCGAAGTTGGAGAAACGAGAATCGTCACACCCTCGGCCCGCGCGCGGTCCGTGACCTCCTGAGGAGGCCGCAGTCCCCGCACCAGCACAACCGCGCCGATCTCCTTGAGTTTGGCCACCGCCACCACGTTGAGGTGCTTCTGGTGGGTGATCCAGATGTCCCCCTTGGCCGCGTGGGCCAACACCTCCGAGAGGAGATCGGCGCAGTAGCCCCCGTGCACATCGGCCTCCAGATCCCCGGCAACCAGCACCTCCAGGCCCAGCTCCCTCACCAGCTCACCGACCGTCATACTTCCTCCTTAGGATTGTGGCCCGCATCACCGTGCCTTCTCCTACTCGCGAGTGGATCTTGAGTTCGTCGGAGTTCTGCTCCATATTGGGAATGCCCAGGCCCGACCCGAACCCCAGCTCCCGGGCCCAGTCCGGCGCTGTGGAGTAGCCCGGTTGGCGCACGAGGTCGACGTCAGCGATCCCCGGTCCACGATCGGAAAACAAGAGTTCGACCCGGTCTGGGCTGACCACGAGGACGATCCGGCCCCCCTCGGAGTACAGGACCAGGTTCATCTCCCCTTCGAAGCACACGATCCCCGCCCGCTTGACGACTTCCGGCTCCACGCCCAGGGAGAACAAGGCCCTTCGCACCTCGATGGACACGAACCCTGCCCGGTCCAAGTCCTTGGGGGCTACCTCCCAGTACCGTCTAAAGACTGGGGGTATCCGGGGGGACATGATCCAGGGGGAGCGACTTGCGTTTGGGGGATCGCAGCCCTTCGGCGTACAGAACACCACAGGTTTCGAACATGGAGCGGGTCGTGGCCAGAAGGGGGATCCCCGCCCCGGTGGCGTAGGCCACGGTGGAGGCCGCCGGACGCTTGCCCCGGACAAAGAGAATGGCCCCCATGTTCATCACCTCGGCCACCCGCACCACCTGCGGCGTCACCATCCCCGTGATGAGCAAGATCCCCTCCTCGCGCACGGTGGCCAGCACGTCGGAGAGAAGGTCCGCGGCCGAGGCGCCGGTGACTTCCCGCTCCGCGCTGTCCGCCCCGCAGAGGAACTGGGCGTCCACCAACTCGGCAATTACCTTCAGCTTGAGCTTCACGGTCAAGCCCCGAACTTGGGCCCCAGGTCGCTATACCCCAGAAGCTGGGGGACCAACCGTCCGGAGAACCGGCCCAGTCCTCCTTGGGCTGCGGCCCGTTCTCCGAAAGTCCTTGCGGGATCCGCACGAATTGAAGGCCCCCAAAACAACACCGGCACAGGGTCCGCTGTGTGCTCGCCCACAGCGGGCGGCGTGGTGTGATCCCCAGAGACACAGAGGTGCACCCCGGGGGGAAGGCCGGCCAATAGCTCCCCAAAGAACTCCCGGTCCACCCGTTCGATGAACTCCCTTTTGCTTTGGGCATTGCGGTCGTGGGCGGCGTTGTCCGCGCCCTTGACGTGGACAAAGACGAACTCCACCCGGGCAAGAGCAGAGAGAGCGGCCTTGGCCTTGGCCCGCAGGTCGGTCTTGAGGTCGCCCGTGGCCCCAGGTACGGCGAGCACCTCCAGGCCCGCCAAGCGCGCTACGCCCTTGTACAGGGCGCCACCGGCCACGCAGGCCCCTCGGATGCCGTAGTCCTCGGTGAGGGGTTGAAGATGGGGCATGACGGCTGCACCTCGCAGGAGAAGGGCGTTGGCGGCAAGTTGACCTTGGGCGCGACGGCGCGCGTTCACCGGATGGCTCTCCAAGACTTCATGGGCTCGCCGCGTGAGGGCGTTCACTGCGGCCGCGGTGCGCCGGGCCCCCTCGCTCGCCTCCAAAGGCTCACATACCAAGACCTCCTTGCCCACCTCGTGGGGGTCGGTGTCGGTGATGGCCGAGGAGAGCGTTTCACCCCGCAAAACCACGGCGCCCCGGTGCTCGGTGGAAGCCCGAAAGATCAGCTCCACACCCAGGTCCCTGAGGCTGATTTCGTTGAGGGCCTGCTCGAAAGCGTGGCCCTCCGCGAGGCGGCCCGCCCGCCGATCCACCACCACCAGCTTCCCTCCCTGCCGCTCCACGGTGGCGAAGTTGGCCCGAAAACAAACGTCCCCGCCCCGCACCTCCAGGCCTAGGCCCAGAACTTCGAACGCTCCACGCCCTGTGTACACCTTGAGGGGGTCGTAGCCGAAGATGGACAGGTGGGCGGTGTCCGAGCCGGGGCGGATCCCAGGGGCGATGGGGTCCATCAGGCCCAACGCACCCTGGCGGGCCAGCTCATCGAGGTAGGGCTTGGCGGCCCGCTCGAGACAGGTAGCCCCACCAAGGTCGGTCGGCCGCCCCCCCAGCCCATCCATGATCACCAGAATGGCCTTCATCGTTCACCAAGGGCTCAGCGGGCAACCCCGCATGCTCACAGCGTTATTTGTCACTGATGGCCCCATACACGTCCAACGCCAACACCTTGATGAAGCCGTTGTACAACTCGTCTTCACCAAGTGGGGCATCGAAGATCTTTTGGAGCTCGGCCCGGGCTTCGGCCCAGCGCTCCAAGGGCAAGAGGTAGTACTGCACCAAAAACAGGCGGTTCTCCAAGTAGTCGGGCCAGGTGGCCAGGGCTTCCTCCACGTAGCCCCGGGCCTTCTCCAGGTCCCGGGCAAATGGGTGCTTGGACCAGTAGCCGGCCAGAGCACGGAGCGGAGCTCCCTTGATGTAGGTTCGGTCCACTTCCAAACACCGCTCCATGAGGGCCATGAGCTTGCGGTCATCGCCCCGCAGGGCCGCAGCCAAAATTCCCACCGCCCCACCCAGTTCCACCTTGCGGGCCCAGTTGGCGTAGGTGTAGAACAGGGCCGTGATGTCGGAGGAAGTCTTCACCGCCTCGACAAAACCTTTCTCCTTTTCCACCCGCACGAACTGCGGGTTGGTGCGCAGGGAACGCTCCGCGTATTCCTGGCCTTTGGCGTGAGCATCCCCTTTTTCCTTGTCCGGGAGGAACAGGTCGGCCAGGGTATAGTAGCAACGGGCCATCATGTTCAAGGCCCCGGTGTGGTTCGGCTCGAGCGCCAGGGCTTGTTCATACAACCTCATGGCCTGTTCCAACTGGGCTTTGAGCGCTGGGGCGTCGCTGAGGGTGAACTGCTTACGCCACAGAGATTGGAACAAGGCGTCGCCTTGGCTTACCAAGTCCTGGGCTGTCTGGCCCAGGGCGGTCAGAGCACCAAGTGCGATCACCAAGTATACAAGCCAGGGCTTTCCCATGGGAAACCTCCTCCGGTCATGGATGGCCGTACTATACCGAGGGGATTGAGGAGGGGCAATGCGGCGTGGACTGAGCCCAGGAAGTGTGCTATAGTGGGCCAGAGCTCAGATTCACCAAGGAGGAGCGATGGCAGTCAAGGTTGATTTGGATCTGTGTACGGGTTGTGGCCTGTGTGAGCAGCTGTGCCCGGATGTGTTTGAGCTTGGGGACGATGGTTACGCGCACGTGAAGGCCAAAGCCAATGAAGGGGCGGCCTGCGTGGACGAGGCCATCGACCAGTGCCCGGTTGGGGCCATCAGCAAGTAGTTTCTGGGGAAGGGCGGCCGTGACCAGGGCCGCTCTTCCTTTGTCCACATGAAACGGGTGGGGCTGGCCCTGAGCTCGGGGGGGCCGCGGGGCTTGGCCCATGTGGGCGTTCTCCAGGCCCTCACGGAGGCCGGTGTGCCGGTGGGCGCTGTGGCAGGCACAAGCGTAGGTGCCTACGTGGGAGGACTGTTCGCCGCCGGGGTTCCCCTTCAACACATCGCCAAGCTTTGGAACCAGATGGGTCTCGCTCAAGCCGCCCGCATGCTCTTGCCCACCTTCCCTTGGCGGGGGTGGACCGAAGGGAAGGAGCTGGCCCGGGTGATCGAAGACCTGGTGGGGGACCAGGAGATCCAAGACCTTCCCATTCCCTTTGCTGCCGTGGCCTGCGACTTGAGCACAGGACAGCCCGTAGCCCTCAGCCGCGGATCCCTGGCCAAGGCGGTTCGGGCCTCGCTTTCGGTCCCTGGGCTCCTCGTCCCAGCCCAGCTTGGGGGCCGCACCTTCATCGATGGGGGCGTGGTACACCCCCTGCCCATCGACGTAGTCCGGAGGCTGGGAGCGGAGGTCGTGGTCGCCGTAGACGTTCTTGTGGCACCGGAGCAAGACCCCACCGCGGCTGGGGACGTGTTCACCGTTCTCTTCCGCATGGCTACCATCTTCCAGAAGCGATTGGCTGACCTCGCACTTGAGCTCCTCAAGCCCGAGGTCCTCATCCGCCCGGACTTCCGTGCCGCGCCCCCCACCTACACGGATCCCGGCTGCGGTCTGGAGGCGGGGTATCGGGCAGCCCAGAGGGCCCTGCCCACGATCCTTAACCTGTGCGCCTGAGGGTCCTGGCTGTCCTGGGGTTGGGTGTGTTGGCCTTGTCCTGGGCTGCCCCTGTGTTTCGCCTGACCACGTCGCCTGTCGTGGCTGTGGCGGCCTGGCGAATGTTGCTGGGAGGGGCCCTGTTCTTGCCCTGGGTGCCCCGGGTGCGGTGGTCCAAGAGGGGTCTGGTGCTTGGGGTAGCCGCCGGGGGCGTCCTGGCCCTCCACTTCTTCCTGTGGTTGACTTCCCTGCGGTTGACGACCGTGGCCAGCTCGGTGGCCCTGGTAACCACCAACCCCATCTTCGTGGGGCTTTTGTCTTGGGTCCTGGGCGAGCCCCCGTCCCGCCGGCTGTGGGAGGGCATCGCCCTTTCCGTGACCGGGGCGATGCTCATCGGCTGGGGGGACTTTGCGATTGGAGGGCAGGCCCTGGTGGGGGACGCCCTGGCCCTCGGCGGGGCCTTGGCGGCCTCCACCTACCTGCTCCTGGGCCGGAGGGCTCGCCAAGAAGTGAACCTCTTGCCCTACGTGGGCTTGGCCTACGGCGTGGCAGGGGTGTTGCTCCTCATCGCTGCGGCAGGGGCGGGAACCCCCGTGGTCACAGCTCAGGACTGGTTGTGGGTTTCGATTCTGGCTGTTGGGCCCCAGGCGTTGGGGCACACCAGCGTGAACTGGGCCCTTCGCCGACTCCCGGCCTCGGCCGTGGCTGTGGGCATCCTTGGGGAGCCAGTCGGGGCAACCCTGTGGGCCTTCCTCCTCTTTTCCGAAGGGGTGGGGATCGTCCAGGGCGTTGGGATCCTGCTTGTGTTCTTGGGAATCTTGCGGGCCTGGCGGGCCATTCGCTTGTAGGAGGAAGCGATGAGTCAATCCGAGCGGGCAAACCACGGTTGGAGGAAGATCCACTGGGTGGAAAGGCACATGCCCATTGTGCGGTTGTTGGAAGACCGACTCCACGAGGAACAACCCTTCAAAGGACTGAAGGTCGCGGTGTGCATTCACCTTGAGGCCAAGACAGCCCGGTTGGCCCTGGCCCTCCGCAACCTGGGAGCCCAGGTAGCCGTCACCAGCTCCAATCCTCTTTCAGCCCAGGACGACGTGGCCTTGGCCCTGGGGGACAAGGTTCAGGTCTTCGCTCGGCGGGGAGCAAGCGAATCCGAATACCTGGGATACCTGAAAGCCGTGTTGAGCACAGAGCCGGAACTCGTCTTGGACGACGGAGGCGACCTCGCCCTCCTTCTCCATGGAGAACTGGCCCATCTCGCTCCCAAGGTTGTGGGGTTGTGCGAGGAGACCACCACCGGGGTCCGCCGCCTGCGCCGCCTGGAACGGGAAGGCACCCTGCGCTTCCCGGCCGTGGCCGTCAACGATGCCCACATGAAGTACCTGTTCGACAACCGGTACGGCACAGGGCAGTCCGTGTGGGACGCCGTGATGCGGTCCACCAACCTCCTCATCGCGGGGAAGACGGTGGTGGTCGCGGGGTACGGGTGGTGCGGGCGGGGGATTGCCCTCCGGGCCAAAGGGCTGGGAGCTCAAGTGGTGGTGGCTGAGGTGGATCCTGTGCGGGCTGCCGAGGCCCTGATGGAAGGCTTTCTGGTCGTCCCCCTCCGCGAGGCCATAGCCCAGGCCGATTTCGTCATCACGGCCACGGGGTGCGCCGGGGTGGTCCAGTGGGAAGACATTCTGAACGCCAAACCCGGGGCGATCCTGGCCAACGCTGGGCACTTCGACGTGGAGATCGACGTGCAGACCCTGCGGGCCCGAGCCCAGGCCCGTCCCGCGCGGGACCAACTGGAGGAGTTCACCCTGCCCAACGGGAAAAGGGTCTACCTCCTCGCCCAAGGGCGGCTGGTGAACTTGGTGGCTGGGGACGGCCATCCCGCCGAGATCATGGACCTTTCGTTCGCCCTGCAGCTCCTGTCCCTGCGGTGGCTTGTTCGCCACCGGGGGAGGTTGGCGCCCTGGTTGTACCCCGTGCCTCCGGAGGTGGATGAAGAGGTGGCTCGCCTATTTTTGGAGAGCCGAGGCGTGCGGATCGACACCCTCAGCGACGCCCAGCGGGCCTACCTCGAGCGCGGCTAGGTTGGACCGGAACGAGAATGTAGCCGCGTTCACTATCGCCGAAACAGCGGTACCCTGGGGGACCCCAATACCACAGATGAAGGGCGATGTAGGCGCACAACAAGCCGTCCAGGAGGTCTTCAAGCGCCTTGAGTCCGCGTCCCCGCAGGCCCCGAGGGTCATGCAACTCCAGCCAGGCCCCGGCTTGGAGAGGGGGCTTCCCCTGCTCCAACCCCCGCAGCAATCCAATCAGTCTTTCCAGCTCGGCCCAGCGGTGTTCGTAGCTCCGGCCCTGTCGGGCCTTGTACTGTAGGGTCCGGGGTAGCTGAAACAGTTCCACCAACGCCGGGTGGGGATAGACTTCGACCACCCGCCGGCCGTGGGCCTGCCGCCCCACGTGGGGTCCCGAGGTGAACCCGAGCTCGATCAGCTTGCGGACCAGTTCCTCGCCTCGCACCTTCCCCCTGAAGCGCCGACGGTTGGCGGGGTAGGCCCCGGCCCCGAAGCGCCGGTACACCCGGGACAACTCTCGGTCCCCCGGGCGCGTTCCTTCCAAGTTGGGGACCACAAGCGGAGCGTCCACAGCCACCACCACCGCCGGAGGCCCCAACTGTTCCCCCACGAAAGAGACCACCTCCTCGTTGGATTTGAGGAGAACAGAGCCACCGACGAAGGCACTACACCCGTCCCAGTCCAACGCCACGGCCCCACTGGTGTTCCCCTCGGACCAGGCAAGGTCCAATCCCACGAACCGGGCCAGAGGGCAGTTACTCAGTTTCGGTGAAGGCTGGGAGAAGGGAGAAGCGGTAGGTTCCCGAACCCGAGCGGCGAGCAATGCGGATGAAGTAGCTGCACTGGGTACCTGTGAAGCAGAACGTCCCGCTGTTGAAAAACGCGCACTCCATGTCGACCCGGCAGGGAATGGTGATGGTGCGGGGGCTGTTTACCTCAAGGCAGGCCCCAAGCACATCCCCACAAGGGTCATGCACGATGAAGACATCCACCACCAAGTTCCCCGGATCGATCCACAAGATCTTTGCTGAACCGAAGGGAAGCTTTACCCTGTACCAGTCTTGGTAGTCGTCCTCGCCCAAGCTGCCCTGGTAGTGGCCGTAACCGAGAACCACTGCGCTTTCGTCCGGACCAAAACTCTCCGGGAGGGAGGTTCGAACCACGGTGAGAAGGTTAAGGCCGGGCTCGAGGCACTCGGCCGGGGGGTCCCCGGCCGTGCAGTCAAAGGCCAAAGGCACCTCGCAGGCCCGGGGCTCGGGAGAAGGAACAACCACCACAGGAGGGAGCGCCGGGGGAAGGGGCACTTGCGGGGGAGGAGGCGTGGGAGCGGCGCCCAAAACGAGGCTCGCCTGATTGAACCCTACATGGGGATCGCAGGTCAGGATCCGCTGCACCATCACCAGAAGGGTGGGCCCGGTGGGCCAGACGGTGGTGGTGCCCCGCACGGTGTACCCCACGAGGCAACCAGCCTCAAGGTTCACGTTCCTCAGCCGCAGATCCGCTCGCCGCCAGTACCGATCCCCCTCGGACCTGTAGAAAACCCGCACGTACACATCGCGGCCCACTTCGCAGGTGCGGCAGATGTCGTAGGCCACACCCTCCAGGGTCATGGGAATGGGAGAGCCCTGGGGGACGTTCGTGAACCTCCAGCTGGCGGTGGAGAAGAGCTGTCCGTCGGAAAGCCAGCACAAGCCCCCCCGGGAAACCCCGTTGCAGGTGAAACTGTCCGCCTGAAGGACCTGGCCCCACCCCACAGCACAACAAATGCACAAAGCGATCAACGGCAACGTGCTCCTCACGCTTCCCTCCTAACTGACCCATTCTAGGACCGACGGGCCCCTCTCGACAAGTGCGGGACATTACACTCGCCGGACTGGGCACCCGCGAAGGGGGCTCCACAGGTCTAAAAAGGGAAAGGACCTAGCCCCACGGAGCTCGGCTTTGGGACGAAAGCCACACGGGCAGCAGGGCTAAGCCGCACAGACGCCACCCGCCCCCCAACGACTTCCTTCC
>CAKZKH010000244.1 GCA_937122485.1 uncultured bacterium
GACCGCCAGGGCATCATCCGGTTCGTGGGTCATCCCATCTACCTGACCGAGGAAGTGTTGGCCCCCTGGCTCTAGGCAGTGGGCTGGAGTGGCCTTGGGAAGTGGCTAGACCTCGAACAGGGCTCCCACCTGGGTCTTGACCTCCGAAAGCCGGGTGATGAGCTCCTGTCGCTCGGTTGAGCCTAGCCGACGAGTCTGTTTTACTTCCTGGATCAGGGTTTCCAGTTCTTCAAGGAGCTCGGGAGGAAGCCCCAGGCTCTCGGCGTGGTGGTAGGCCGTGGTGAGCCCGTGGGCGATCTTGTCCTTGGACGCCCCGCCCGCGGTCACCGCAATCGTCCACATTACGTCGTGCCCGAGCCAGTAGGCATGCCAGGCCCGGTCGGGTTCTTCGGCGACGGCTACCGGCTGAACAGCCTTGGGACTCCAGCCCTCCCTCGGCTCCTCTGCCCCCTTGGACCCCGGTTCGCGGAATGATCCGGACCCCGCGGCGATGATGAGGTTCCGCAGGCGGAACTCGGTCACCCGGTCCATGGCCGCGGCGATCGATCTTCGAAACATGAGGAGAGCGACGATGACCACCCCGGCCCAGATGAGCGTTTTCTGCACCTCGACGTCCACAGTCGCTTCTCCTTACCCCCGCGGTCCCTGCGCACCGCGTGTTTCGCGGCTTGTCTTTGGCCCCCCAGCGTTACTGTTCGTGTTTTTCCTCCGACAGCATTTTCTTCCCTCGGGCCGAGGAAGCAACTTGCCGGGTAAGCTTCCTGGGCCTAAGGAGGGCCCATGGATGAGATTGAGCAAGGTCGGAGGTTTCTCAAGGCCTGGCGTTGGCGGGAAGCCCGCGCCCTGGAGACGGACCAGAAAAGAGGTATTCCCCATCCTCCTTTGCAGAAGCCTGTCCCGGAGGGGACCCAGCTTGTGGAGCTTGTGGATCCGGAGAGGTTTTCCTTTTCCGGGCCGTCGGTGGTGGAGGCCATAGCCCGCCGGCGCAGCCACCGGTCTTTTTCCCAGGAGCCACTGACCCTGGAAGAGGTGTCGTTCCTTCTCTGGGCGACCCAGGGGGTTCAGCGCATCGTGCGGGAGGGGATTGCCAGCCTGCGCACGGTCCCCTCCGCCGGGGCCCGCCACCCGTTCGAAACCTACTTGGCCGTGCTCCGCGTCCAGGGCCTCAAGCCTGGGCTTTACCGGTACCTGCCTCTGGACCACAAGCTGGTATTCTTGCGGGCGGAAGAGGGTCTGGACGACAAGATCAGTGAGGCCTGCCTGGGCCAAAGGTTCGTGGGGGAGGCCGCGGTGGTCTGGGCCTGGGCTGCAGTTCCCTACCGCACGGAGTGGCGGTACAGCGTGTTCTCCCACAAGGTGATCGCCATAGACGCCGGCCATGTGTGCCAAAACCTGTACCTGGCCTGCGAGGTGGTTGGGGCCGGTACGTGCGGGGTGGGAGCCTACGACCAGGCCAAGGCCGATGCCCTGTTCGGCCTGGATGGGAACGAGGAGTTCGTGGTCTACTTGGCCCCCGTGGGCAAACTTCCCCAAAGCCCGTAGGCCACGTTGGGGCAGGCGGTAAACTCATCTGTATGAGCGTGGCCAGAGTTCTGTGGGGTTTGATCATCGCCCTTGGTGCGGGTTGTGTGGGCTTGGCCCAAGTCTCTGTCGTGGCCACCACCTCCATCGTGGGAAGCGTGGTTCAGGCCGTCGGGGGGGAACGGATCACCCTGACCGTCCTCTTCCCCCCGGGTACAGACCCCCACACGTTTGAACCCACGCCACGGGACCTCCTCGCCCTCACCCGCGCCCGTCTCATCTTCGTGAACGGCTTGGGTTTGGAAGAAAGACTTCTTGATCTCTTGGCGGCAGCGGAGTTTTCAGCCAAGGTGGTCACCGTCTCCGATGGCGTGGAGGTCCTGGCCGCAGACCATGGGCAGGGCGGGGATCCTGGGGAATCGGTGGACCCCCATGTTTGGCTGGATCCGTTGAGGGTTCTGGTGTGGGTGGACAACGTGGAGCGGGCGCTGGGCCGGGCGGACCCTGGCGGGGCGGTGTACTTTGCCCACCGGGCCCAAGAATTTCGCGCCAGGCTGCAAGCCCTGCATCAGGAGGTGCTCACCTTGGTGGGCGGCCTCCCCCCGGAGCGCAAGATCTTGGTCACCGATCACTGGGCTTTTGGGTACTTTGCTGAGCGGTACGGGTTTGTTCCCGCGGCGGCCCTGGTGTCCTCCTTCTCTTCCCTTGCCGAGCCTTCCCCCCGTGAGCTTGTGGAGGTGCAGGAAAAGATCCGGAGCTTTGGCGTGCCGGCCATTTTCGTCGCCCCCACCTTCAACCCGGCTTTGGCCCAGGCCGTGGCCCGGGAGGCAGGTGTGCGCTTGGTGATCCTTGCCTACGAGGGGCTTCTGCCCGGCCAGGACTACTTCGACTGGTTCCGGGGTCTTGTGGTTCAGATCGTGGAGGCCCTGTCCGGATGAGGCGGCCCTGCCCCGGAGTTCCCCATGTGGAGGGCACCTCGGCCGTGGAGGTGCACGGGCTCCGGGTGGACCGGAACGGCCAGCCCGCCTTGGAAGGTGTTTCTTTCACCCTCCAGGCTGGCCGACTCCTCGGGGTCGTGGGTCCCAACGGGGCCGGAAAAACCACGCTCCTTCGCGTGGTGGCTGGCGACCTTTCCCCCACTTCGGGCGAGGTCCGGGTGTTTGGGCAGCGACCGAGTCTCCACCTGTGCATCGGCTACCTTCCTCAACGGGCGGAGGTGGACTTTCGGTTTCCTCTCACTGTGGCGGATGTGGTGGCCATGGGCCGATACGGGCGTTTGGGGGTGCTGGGCCGCTGGGGCGGGGAAGATGGGCGCAAAGTCCAGGAAGCCCTGCACAAGGTGGGGTTGGAGCGGTTGGCCCGGCGGAGCATCGCCCAGCTTTCCGGAGGGGAACGGCAGCGGATGTTCATCGCCCGGGCCTTGGCCCAAGAGGCGCACCTGCTTCTTTTGGACGAGCCCTTGGCGGGCTTGGACGCCCCGGCGCAGGTGGCCCTTTTGGGTCTGGTTCATGAACTCTGTGAGGGAGGCATCTCCGTGGTGTTGGCCCTTCACGAGATCGGTCTAGCTGAGGCGCACTTTCCTTCTGTCCTCCTTCTCAACCGGCGGATGATCGGGTTCGGTTCGCCGGCGGAAGTGTTCACCACCGAGGGCTTGCAGCAGGCCTACGGCAAGGGTTTTCGAATTTTGGAGGGTTGGGCCACGCTGGGGGAGAGCTGTTGCGGGAAGGGACACAACCATGGTTGAAGTCCTGGGGACGCCTTGGCAGTACCCGTTCATGGTCCGGGCCCTGGGGGCGGCCGTAATCGCCGGGGCCACTTGCGCCGTGGTCGGCACCTACGTGGTGCTGCGGGGTATGGCCTTCTTCGGGGACGCCTTGGCCCATGCCGTTCTGCCTGGGTTGGCCGTGGGGTACCTTGTTCACCGGGGTTCGCGGGGCCCGTTGGTGTTCTGGGCGTTGGGGACCGCGGCCCTCACCGCCCTGGGCATCGGGGCCCTAACCCGACAGGGCAAGCTCCGGGAGGACACGGCGATTGGGATCGTATTTGCCGCGATGTTCGCCCTGGGCATCGCCCTCATCTCCACCGTCCGGGGCTATGCAGTGGACTTGACCCATTTCCTGTTTGGGAACGTTCTGGCTGTTTCCCGCACCGACCTTTGGGTGATGTTGGGGATGGGGGTTGGGGTGATTGCAGCGGTGGTCCTCATGTACAGGGCTTTTCTTGTGGTGAGCTTTGATCCGGAGTTTGCCCGCACCATGCGGCTCCCAGCAAGGCTGTACGGGAACATCCTGCTTGTGCTGCTGGCCGTGACGGTGGTGGTCTCGTTGAGGGTGGTGGGGGTGGCCCTGGTTCTGTCCATGCTGATTACGCCGCCGGCCACGGCCTACCTGCTCACGCGCCGGCTGCCCGCCACGATGGCCCTCGCGGCTGGTTTGGGGGCATGGGCGGGGTTTGTGGGTTTGTACGTTTCCTTCTACGCGGGTGTGGCCGCCGGTCCGGCGATTGTGCTTGTGGCCACGGCCTTCTTCCTCGTGGTGCTGGGCTACACCCTCGTTCGAGGGGGGGTCCTGGGGAGGGCGAGGTTGGGGAGGTAGGCCCCTTGACGGCCCGTGAAGCCCTGAAGTCCGAGGCCCAAGGTTTTCCGGCAGCTCCTGGGGTGTACCTGTTTCGGGGAGCCGGGGGACAGGTGCTGTATGTGGGCAAGGCCGGGTCCCTGCGGGACCGGGTCCGCTCGTACTTCCAACAGTCGGGGCAGCTCAGCCCCAAGGTGCGGGCCCTGATCGCTGAAGCCCAGTCCCTGGAAGCCATCGTGACCTCCACCGAGCACGAAGCCCTCATCCTCGAAGACGCACTGGTCAAGAAACACCGTCCTCGGTTCAACGCCCGCCTGCGGGACGACAAGCGATACCCCTACATCAAAATCACAGCCGAGACGTTTCCCCGTGTGTTGATCGTTCGGCGGGTGCTCAACGACGGGGCCCGCTACTTCGGCCCCTACACTTCCAGTCGTTCCATGCGGTGGGTCCTCAAGCTCGTGCACCGCCTGTTCCCCCTCCGCACCTGCAACTTGGTCCTGGATGGGGAGCGTCCTCGCCGCCCCTGCCTGCTGTACCACATCGGCCGGTGCTCAGGCCCTTGCGCCAACCTCATCGATGCGCACGAGTACCGGAAGCTTGTGGATCGGGCTGCTTTGGTCCTTGAAGGCCGAATCGAGGAGGTCTTGGAGAAGCTTCGGCAGGACATGGAGGGGGCGGCCCGCGAGGAGCGCTTCGAGCACGCCGCCCGGCTACGGGACCACATTCAGGCTCTGGAGCGGGTCCACGCCCGCCAGGTTGTGGCCTTGCCCGAGCTGGTGGATTTGGACGCGGTGGGGGTGGCGGTGAACGAGGACCGGGGCTATGGCGTGGTCCTCCTCGTGCGCGCCGGCCGGGTCATTGGCAAGGAGGGTTTTGCCCTCCTGCTTCCCCGGGGCACCACAGCGCAGGAGGCCCTCACCGAGTTCTTGGACCTCTACTACACCCGAGCCACGGCCCTTCCCCAGGAGGTTCTCCTCCCGGAAGAGGTGCCCGAACTGGAGGGGTTGCTGGCCTACCTTTCGAAGAAACGAGGGGCTCGGGTGGAGGCGATCGTGCCCCGCTCCTCGCACCGCAAAGCCCTGGTAGACCTGGCCCAGCGCAACGCGAAGTTGGCCCTGATGCGGGTGGAGACGGAGAAGCTGACCACCTCGGACGAGGAGGCAGTGGACGAGCTGGCTGAGGCCTTGGAGCTTTCCGTTCGCCCCTGGCGGATCGAAGCCTTTGACATCTCCAACCTCCAGGGGACCGACGCCACGGGTTCGATGGTGGTGTTCGTGGGGGGCAAACCTCGGGCAGATGCCTACCGCCGGTTCAAGGTGCACCTTTCCGGCAAGCCCGACGACTACGCCATGATGGGGGAAGTGCTGCGGAGGAGGCTCAGCCACGGGCTGGCCGAGCTGGGGGACCCCGCCATCGCCCGCGGCAAGTTCTCCGATTTCCCTGACCTGATCCTCGTGGACGGGGGCAAGGGGCAACTGGACGTAGCCTTGAAGGTTTTGGAGGAACTGGGCTTGGGGGGCATCGAAGCCGCAGCCTTGGCCAAGCGGGAGGAACTCGTCTACCTCCCTGGTCGAGCCGAACCGGTACGGATTCCCAAGGACACCCAGGCCCTCAAACTGCTCCAACGGATCCGCGATGAAGCCCACCGGTTCGCCGTCGAGTACCACCGCAAGCTGCGGGACAAGCGCAGCTTCGCCAGCCTTCTTGACGGGGTCCCCGGAATCGGACCCAAGCGGAAACAGGTCCTCCTCGAGCGGTTTGGGTCCCTGGAGGGCCTGCGCCAAGCCAGTCTGGAAGACCTCCTCTCTGTACCAGCCCTGCCCCGCTCCACCGCTGAGCTGTTGTACAAAGCCCTCCATCCCTGAACGGGGAGTCATCCGTGACGAAGGCAGTGGCCGGGTATACTTCGCTGCTCCATGGAGAACGTGGGTTTCCTTGTTGTGACCTGGTCCCCTTCGTTTGGGGAGGTCCACATGGCTGGTAGGCGGCTTGAGGCCGGAGGCGTTCCCTCGTTGGCGACGGGAACCGTCGAGCTCTGTTTCACTGCTTGGTTGCGGTCGGGCCGGCCGAAGAAGCCAGGAGGGTCTTTGCCGAATTCCCCGGTTTGTCTGTGATCGGAGCGTGAGCGAACCCATGAACCTTGAAGAGAAACTCCAGGTGCTGTCGGACGCCTTTGGCGTGGCGGGATTTGAGGACGAGGTCCGGGAGGTCATCCGCCAGATGGCGGCCCCGTACGTGGACCGCTGCGAGGTGGATCCCTTGGGCAACTTGATCTGTACCCGGGGCGAGGGCGAGGCGGTGATGGTCGATGCCCACATGGACGAGGTGGGGTTCATGGTGCGCTGGATCGAAAAGGACGGTTTTTTGCGCCTCACCGCCTTGGGAGGATGGGACGACCGGATCCTGCTCGGGCACCGCCTGGTCCTCAAGACCCGCAGCGGGGCCAAGCTCCAAGGGGTGATTGGCGCTACCCCGCCCCACATCCTTTCGGAGGCTGAGCGCAACAAGGTCGTGCCCCTGGATGATCTGTTCGTGGACGTGGGGGCGCGGAACCGGGAGGAGGCGGAGGCCCTGGGGGTTAGGATCGGGGATCCGGCCACGATCCATTACCCGTTTGTGCGCCTGCGGGAGGGGTACGTGACCGGGAAGGCCTTCGACGACCGGGCCGGGTGTTTGGTGGCCCTCGAAGCCCTGCGGCTGTTGCAAGGGGTGAAGCTGCCCTACAAGTTGGTGGTGAACTTTGCGGTGTTCGAGGAGGGGGGACTGAGGGGGGCCAAGGCCGCGGCCTACCGCATCGCTCCCAAGCTGGCGTTGGCTTTGGAGGGAACGATTGGGGCCGACATGCCGGGGGTTCCGGAGGCCAAACAGCCTGTACGGTTGGGCCAGGGCCCGGCCATCACCTTGGCCGACCGCTCCATCACCGTCAACCCCCGTCTGGCCCGCTTCCTGGAGAAGGTGGCTGAACAGAAGGGGATTCGTTACCAGTACAAGCTTCCCGCTTACGGTTCGACCGACGCGGGGGCCATCCACACCGAGCGGGGGGGCATTGTGGCCGGCGTGGTGTCCGTCCCTTGCCGGTACATCCACTCCCCGGTGTCCACCCTCTGGCTTTCGGACCTCGAGGCGACGGTTCACCTGGTGACGGAGTTTCTCAACCAGGCAGGGGAGTTCCTGGCGACGCTGTGAACAAGAAGGTCCACGTTTGGGTCTCGGGGCGGGTGCAGGGCGTGTTTTTCCGGGCCGGGGCCCGGGACATTGCCCGGCGGGAAGGTTTGGTGGGCTTTGCCCGCAACCTCCCCGACGGGCGGGTGGAAGTGGTGGCCGAGGGAGAAGAGGCTGGCCTTCGGGCCCTGGTGGAGTACTGCCGGCAGGGCCCGCCCCACGCTCGGGTGGACCACATCCAAGTGGAATGGGAGGAACCCCGCGGGGGATTCACCGACTTCGCAGTCCTCTAGCCCTGGGATTTCTCTTTGAGGCCTTCCAGGTCCTTGATGACGATCTGGTAGCGCCGCTTGTCGAGGATGCCTTCTTTTTCGAACCGGTTGAGGACAACGGTGGTGTTTTCCCGGGCCGAGCCGATCATCTCCGCCAGGTCGCGGTGGGTGAGGCGGAACCCGATGAGGATGCCGTTTTTGGTCTTGACCCCGTACTCGTCGGACAGGCGCAGGAGTTGGCGCGATAGCCGCCCTTGGATGTCCCGAAACGCCAGGTCTTCCACGATTTCCTCCAGTTCCTGGACCCAGCGGCCAAAGGCCTCCAGCAAGGCAGGGTAGACGCTCTGGTACCGGCGGGCCAAGACGAGGAAGACCTCCCGGCTCATGCGGTAAAGTTCCCCGTCTTCGAGGGCTTCGGCGTGGTGGCGGCGGCGTTGCTCGCCCAACAAGGCCATTTCTCCGAACAGGTCCCCGGGCGCCCGGATGCCCAGGGTGATCCTCTTGCCCGAGGGGTGGAGATAGGACAGCTTGACCTTTCCTTTGTGGATGAAGTACACGGTGTTGCTGGTGCTCCCGGCGTGGTAGACGGTTTCCCTCGCCAGGATGTGCATGCGCTCGCCTTCTTTTTCGAACATCTCCGCCAGGGTGGTGATGCCGTTGGTCTGTGTGGTCTGCATAGCGGGGTCAGGGTACGAGGGGGGGAGGGGGAACCGAAGGAAGCGGGGGGGTTCCTGGAGGGGATCTTAGGGCGTAGGGAAAAGAAAAGCGTCCATGGGGGGACGCGGGAGATGACCGTGGATAGGGGGACGACGGGCCTTTCGGAGGGAGAAGGTTGGGTGTAACGGGAGTTACTCCCTAGAAAGGAGGTGATCCAGCCGCACGTTCCCGTACGGCTACCTTGTTACGACTTCGCCCCTCTCATGAAGGACACCCTGGGCGCCCTTACCGGACGGCTTCAGGTGCCCCCCACTCGGTTGGCGTGACGGGCGGTGTGTACAAGCCCCGAGTACGTATTCACCGCCGTGTGGCTGACCGGCGATTACTAGCGATTCCGGCTTCATGCAGGCGGGTTGCAGCCTGCAATCCGAACCATGCCCAGTTTTGCTGGGATTGGCTCCCCCTTGCGGGTTGGCAACCCTTTGTACTGGGCACTGTAGCATGTGTGTCGCCCCGGACATAAGGGCCATGAGGACTTGACGTCATCCCCTCCTTCCTCCGAGTATTCCCCGGCAGTCCCGCCCAAGTCCCCGGCACCCCGAAGGGTCCGATGGCAATAGGCGGCGGGGGTTGCGCTCGTTTCGGGACTTAACCCAACATCCCACGACACGAGCTGACGACAGCCATGCAGCACCTGTGCTGGCTCCCAAAGCTTTCGCCTTGGGTCCCTTCCCTTTCGGGTCGGTACCACCAGCATGTCAAACCCGGGTAAGGTTCTTCGTTCAGCATCGAATTAAACCACATGCTCCACCGCTTGTGCGGGGCCCCGTCAATTCCCTTGAGTTTCAACCTTGCGGTCGTACTGCCCAGGCGGTGGGCTTAAGGCGTTAGCTGCGGCACCGAGGAAATGATTCCCCGACACCTAGCCCACATCGTTTAGGGCGTGGACTACCCGGGTATCTAATCCGGTTTGCTCCCCACGCTTTCGCGCCTCAGCGTCAGGACCGGCCCAGGAGGTTGCCTTCGCCATCGGGATACCGACCGGTATCTACGCATTTCACCGCTACTCCGGTCGTTCCACCTCCCTCTGCCGTCCTCGAGCCCGGCAGTATCCCCCGACCTCCCCCAGTTGAGCCGGGGGCTTTCACAGAGGACTTGCCGAACCGCCTACGCGCCCTTTACGCCCAGTAAATCCGGGTAACGCTCGCCACCTACGTCTTACCGCGGCTGCTGGCACGTAGTTAGCCGTGGCTTATTCCTGGGGTACCGTCATCGGCGGGGCATTCCCTCCCCGCCTTATTCGCCCCCCAGAAAAGGGGTTTACGCCCCGAAGGGCTTCGTCCCCCACGCGGCGTCGCTGGGTCAGGCTTGCGCCCATTGCCCAAGATTCCCCACTGCTGCCTCCCGTAGGAGTCGGAGCCGTGTCTCAGTCCCCATGTGGGGGGCCGCCCTCTCAGGCCCCCTACCCGTCATCGCCTTGGTGGGCCGTTACCCCACCAACAAGCTGATGGGCCGCAGCCCCCTCCCCGCGCGACGCCGAAGCGCCTTTACTTCCCAGACCTTGGGGCCCGGAAAGACCATCGGGTATTAGCCCTCCTTTCGGAGGGTTGTCCCCGTCGCGGGGGCAGGTTAGCTACGTGTTACTCACCCGTTTGCCGCTCCGTACCCACCCTTGCGGGCGGGCCGATCGCTCGACTTGCATGTGTTAAGCGCGCCGCTAGCGTTCACCCTGAGCCGGGATCATACCCTCTCAATTTAGCCTCAAGGGTTTCGCTTAGGACCCGTCGTTCCCTATCCACCTGTCAAAGACCAACCCGCCCTCCGAAAGGGCGCCCCAGTATACCACCACCCCCCGGCCCCGGTCAAGGGGCCCCTACACTCCCCCCACCTCCCCCAGGTCCAACGAAACCAGCCGCGCCGCCAGCGGCACCCCCTCCCGACTCCACCCCCGCGCCTCGTAGTAGTCGTCCAACAGGGCCTCAAGTTCCTCCGCACGGATTCGGTCCCCCGCCGATGGCCCCTCGGGGATGGGATCCCGCATCGCCCGCGCCGGGAGGTGATCGTCCTTGCGGGCGAAGCCCTCCCGAACGTTGAACGCCCGGGCCAGGTTGTAGACCCGTTCCCCCACGGTCAAAAGCTCCGCCGCCGCAAGCTCAACCCCGGTCTGGGCCGCCACCATCTGTGGAAGGCCCTCGAGGAAGAAGATGTGCCGGGAGAACTTGCAAATCCCCAAGGTGTCGTAGAGGGCCATGAGGTCCTCCAGGAGCTTGATTTGGAATCCTTTGCCCTTGAGGGAGTGGCGGTCGGCCACAAACTTCCACCACTTCCCTCCGTACTCCAGGCCGTAGGCGCAGGCCGTAAGGTGGTCCCCGCCCCGGAACGCCGCGGCAAAGGCCAGGGCCACACCCTTGGAACCCCGGACGTCGTAGGCGGGAAGCTCCATCCCCTTGATGTGGATCGCGAACTCCTTGCCTTTTCCAAGCTTCTCCACGGCGGCCTTGACCCCGTCCCCCAACAGCTCGCCCACCTTGCCCTCCTTTTTGCCCATCCGCTCAAGCGCTGTGAGGAACGCCTCTTCCGCGCCAAATCGGAGCTCAAGGCCGTCGAGGTCGCTGACCTTAAGAAGCCCCCGCTCCACGGCCTCCATGGCCCAGGCCACGGTGACCCCAGCGGAGATCGTGTCGATCCCTAGCTTGTCGCAGATCTCGTTGGCCTTGGCCACGGCCTCGATCGAGGAAATCTCTGGCGCCCCACCCAGGGAATAGAGGGTCTCGTACTCCGGACCGTCGACCTCGGTCCCCGCGTATTTGCCCTCTTTGATCACGAACCACTTCCCACAGGGTTTGGTGCAGAACGGGCAAGCTACGTTCTTGGCCGAGTACTTGGGGACCCAATGGTAGGGGTCGAGCTCGATCCGCCCGTCCTTGACTTTTTCGTAGGCACTTTTGAAGTAGCCCCATTGCCAGTTGCGGGAGGGGAACACGCCCACCGCCCGGTTGACCCAGTCCAAGAACTCGCCGGTGCCGTAACCCATGTCTTCCCGGGTGGCTGGGTGGTCGCGGATGACCTCGTTCCACTTCTTTTGGAGCTCCTTGATCTTGCCGGGGTCGTGCATGGGGACCGGGCCTGTGCCCTTGACCACGATGGCTTTGAGGAGCTTGGCGCCCATCACCGCTCCGCCCCCGCCCCTTCCCGCCTGGCGGCCATCGCACTCAATTGTGGCAATCTTGGAGAGTCTTTCCCCGGCCGGGCCAATCACCGCGGTGCGGAAATCTTTCCCGTACTTCTCTTGCACGGCTTTGCCCGTGGCCCAGGTGTCCAGGCCCCAGAGGTCGCGAGCGTCCTCGATCCGGGCTTGCCCGTCCTCGATGACCAGTACGGCCGGTTGGGCGCTCTTTCCCGTGATGAGGATCGCGTCGAGTCCGGCCCGGCGCAGGGCCACGCCCAGCCAAGCCCCAGCCACGGACCGGCCCAGGGTTCCGGTGAGGGGGGAGCGAAAGACGAACGTAGTCTTGGATGCCGTGGGGATTCCCGTTCCGGTGAGGAGTCCGGGTGTGACGACCAAGGTGTTCTCCCCTCCCAAGGGGTCGGCGCCCTTGGGGATGTGGTCCCAGGCGAGCTTGGCCCCCAGGCCGAAGCCCCCGAGGAAGAGCCTGTACGACGTTTCTCCAGGGTCGTGCAGGCCCACCTTGCCGGCAGAAAGGTCCACGTGGAGCATCTTTTTGGCTACGCCGTCCATACTGCCTCCTTGGGGCCAGAGGTCTGGCGAACTCTTGGTCCTGGCCGACGGCCATTTTCCTAAGTTCAGTTCCGGCCGTCTAGGGAGGATAAGGGAGCGGTGGTTCCCTGCTCAGCCGCGGACGAGGTTCTCTAGGTACTTGCGGATCTCCTCCAGGCCGTAGACCGTGCGGTTGGCCTCGTAGTCCTCCAGCCAAGCCTCGGCCACCGTCTCGTCCCGGCGGATTTCCACATCTTCGATCCCCAGGACCCGACAGATGAGTTGGGCTTCTTCCTCCACATCCTCGTCGTGTGCCCGGAACAGAAACCTTGGAATCCGCATGGTCTCTTTATTCTAACGGACTCGAGTGGGTGAACACACCCTACCCCTTGGCGACCCGGCGGAGGTACTGCTCGATCTCGGCCAGGCCCCCGTGGATCGTGCGGCCAGCATCGAGGTCGTCCAGCCAGGCCTCAGCGACAGTCTCGTCCCGGATGATTCGGATGTCCTCCACGTGGAGGGTGGCCAGGAGCCGCTGTGCCTTCAGTTCCACGTTCTCATCGTGGGCCCTCAACAAGAACCGCGCCACTTTCCCTCACCGCCGCTCATTCTAGCATCCGGTCAGGGTGCAAGGTGGAACCGGAGCTGCACCCGGAGGAGGTCGCGGTCCAATCCAGAGTTCCACCGCACGAAGTAGAGGTAGGGCGTTCGCCCGGTGAACTCGAAGTTTGGGGAGGTATCCCCGTGGTCGATGAGGGAAGGGTAGAGGATGGACCCGTCGGGGAGGCCATCGGGGTTGCAGGGGGGATAGGGGAGCTTGGTGCGCAGGATCAGGCTGGCTGGGCTCCAGGTGACAAGGTCCTTGGAAAGCGAAAAGTACACGCCACAAACGACCTCTCCCCCGACGGAGAGCACGCCGCTGCCTACGAGCACGTAGTGGCCAAGGTACGTGTTGAACGTGAGGCTGTCGTGGAGGGAACCGATGGCCCGGGGGGAGACCGGTGTACAGGCCGGCCGTCCAGTGGGTACAGGGTTGCCTTCCTCGTCGTAGGGGCTGGGCATGGGGAGGTTAAAGCCTTGGCCGTCCCAAGCCCGCCACGAGGAAGGGTCGGCCAAGTTGGACGTGCGCATAAGGCACGTTCCTTGGGTGGGCTGAGCTGGGTCCGGAATGGCCATGAACAGGGCATAGTAGAACCCGTCTCGTCCGCGCACGATGTTGGAAGGGCTGAAGTAACCGTACGGCGGAGGAGGGCAGGGGCCCCGCCGGCAAGGTTGCGGGGGCTCCGGGCTCCAGGGCAGCGGAGGGGCGGCCACCACGTGGCCAGGCGCTGGCAACTGGATGAACGAGCGTCCTCCGTCGGTGGAGACCGCATAAGTGATGGCGTTGTACCAGCAGGGGTTGCTGGGATCCGTGAAACCGGGCTTGCAGTTGGGGGCCCAGGGATCGTGGTACTCGTTGTGCACCAGCGCGTGGATAACGTCCCCTTCGCGGTAGACGGCGAGGATCCACTCCTGGTGGTCGAACGTGTGGGGAAGCCAGGAGTTGCCGGAGACGAGGACCGGGCCGGAGCAATCCCGGCGCAGGTTCCGGAAGTCTGGCCCCACGAGGACGTAGAACCGCGGGGCGTTGCCGGCAAACAGCACAAGGGCTTCGTCCCCCGGGCGACGGAGGGCCCGGGCCGGCATGTCCGGCAAGTCCCACCCCAGGGCTGCGCGGCATGAATCCCGGCGGTACACCATGACCAGCTCTGGCTCCCCCACCACCTCCACCTTGACCTGGGGCCAAGCCCCGGCCAGAGTCTCGCCAAGGAGAGTCGCCACGCCCGCCAACATCCCAACTGCTGTCAGCTTGTCCACCGAGGCCCCCTTGTTAGCCCAAAGAGCTATGGGCAAGTGTGCGCGATCAGGCCGAACCTGTCGAGTAGGGCAGGGATTTCAGGATCTTGCCTCCAATTCTGGGCTGGCTCAGGCCTGTCCCGTTTCGCAGTACTTATGTTAAGCCTCCTTGACGGATGCGTGAGCGGCCACGGCCCAAAACACCTTTGCAGGAGTGCGTGCCTGGGTGCGGTACCCCGCGCTCCTCGTTGTAGAACCGCAAGAACCCTTCAAGGGACAGCTGCGGTTGGTGAGCGCGGGTGAAGTACCTTCGTCGGAACGCCACCCGCCAGTGCTCGGGGAGGATCGTCCCCTGCAGCCGCTCCACGAACCCGTTCGTCCAGGCGTGCCGAGGCTTCGTCCGCAAGTGGGTGATCCCCAGGTCCAGGCAGGCTTGGTCGAACTCGCTCCCCCGATCCGTGAGCACACGCCCAAGTTTCCAGCTCGCCTGGGTGAGCGCAGGCACAAGGACCTTGGTGAGCAATCGTGCCGCGTCCACTGCGTTCCGAGCCGGCATCACCCTGACTGAGGCGGGGAAGGTCGCCGTATTGCCGGCCGTGACCTGCCCCACGCCCTTGAGCTTGCCGATGAACAACGTGTCCAGGCACACCAGCTCCCCGGGTTCGTCGACGGCTACGTGGCGGG
>CAKZKH010000245.1 GCA_937122485.1 uncultured bacterium
CTCACCTGCTTAAGCTGGTTCGTGGTGTAAAGGCGCCTTCGGAGTTCCCGAGGGTAGCGAAGGAAGGTGAGCAAAGCTGCCTTGAGGCGCCTTCGGTTCCACGCCGCCTCGGGGTTCATCGCCTACGCTTCCTTCCCTGGCAAGATGCACTTAGTGGTTCTCCTCCTTTCCTTGGCTCCAAGCTTTCCTGGGAGGAGCCGCCTTCCTTGGTCTACCCTTTCACCAACCCCGCCGCCTCGTACCGATCTCTTGGCCCACACAGATCGTGCACTTGACAGAGGCGGGGAAAAGATGTAAAAAGCTTACTAACGTCTTGGGCCTTGGGGGTGAGAGCCGGAGAAGAAAAACCAGGCAGCTGCAGATCAGGAAGTCCAGGAAAGACCAGTGCGGAGGTGATTTATGCGCAGGATGTTGATTTTGGTAGCGGTGGTAGCGTTTGCAGTTGGGGCTCTTGCTCAGCCGATAAAGATTGGATGTCTTCTGGAGTTCACTGGTGGTTGCGCCGCCTATGGGGCGATGGCCAAAGGGGCCATCGAGTTCGCCCGCGAGATTGGACTGGTTCCCGTTACCGTTCTTGGACGCCCCATTGAGCTGGTGTTCTATGACGCGCGCACCGAGCCGGCCGAGGCCGCAATCGGTGCGGACCGCCTCATTACTGTCGAGAGGGTCGTGGCAATTCTCGGAACCATGTGCTCTGGCCCGTTCCTTGGGGCCGCGCCGGTGATCAATGAGAAGCGCGTGCCCATGCTGGGAGTCACCACGACCAGTCCCTTGACCACGGCCACCGGGCCTTACGCGTTCCGGGCATGCTTCGTGGACGATGACCAGGGCGTGGTCGCGGCTTATTTGGCCTACGAGCGGCTAGGGGCAAGGACCGCGGCCGTGGTGGTGGATGTCGCCCAGCCCTACTGCGTGGGCCTGGCCAAGTACTTTGAAGAGGCATTTAAGGCCCTGGGCGGAACCGTGCTGGCCCGCCTGGCGGTGCGCACAGGGGACGTGGACTACACCGCCCAGCTCACGGAGATCGCCCGCCTCAATCCCGATGTCATCTATTGTCCCAACTACTACACCGAGGCCGCGCTCATGACCAAGCAGGCTCGGGCGCTAGGGCTCAAACAGCGGATCCTTGGAGGAGACGGATACGATGCTCCTGAGCTCCTCACCATCGGTGGGGAGGCCATGGAGGGCGTGGTGTTCACCACCTTCTTCCACGAGGATGCTGTTGTTACCGAGATCGGGAAGGCTTTCTACTCCAAGTACCAGGAGCGCTTCGGTCGGTCCCCCTCCTCGATGGAGGCCATGGCGGTGGACGCCTACCTCTTGATGGTGGATGCCATCCAGCGGGCCGGTGTAGCCGATCCGGTGAAGATCAGAGACGCCTTGGCTGTAGCAGATCTGGAAGTCGTCACTGGGCGAACTGTGATGACCCCCAGCCGCAACCCCGCCAAGGACTTCGTGTTCCTCGCCGTCCGGGGTGGGAAGTTCGTGCTGGAGACGGTCATCCCGGCAGGGGAAGTGGCTACCTTCAAGGCCAAGATCGGCCTTTGAGCTTGGGGAAGGGCGGGCTGGGTTAAAGCCCAGCCCGCCTTGTTAGGAGACGAATGGCTGGCTACGTTCAGCAATTTTTCAATGGATTGACTTTGGGTAGCCTCTATGCCCTCATCGCCATCGGGTACACCATGGTTTACGGGATCCTTCGCCTCATCAACTTCGCCCATGGCGAGATTTTCATGTTCGCTGGGTATTGGATGTACTTCCTCGTCTTCCTGTTCCGGCTCCCCTGGTGGGTGAGCGCGGTCTTGGCGGTGGCAGTCACGGCAGCGATGGGGGTCCTCATCGAGCGCGTGGCTTATCGCCCTCTAAGGCAGGCGCCTCGGGTCTCCCTTCTGTCCACGGCGATGGGGGTTTCCTTCCTTCTTGGCAACGTCATCATCGTTCTGCCGTGGGCCGGGGGGCGGCAAAAGCCCTTTCCCGAGGTGGACTTTATGAGAAAGATTTACACCCTTGGCGATGTCCGCATTCAAGCGGTCACCATTTGGGTGCCATTGATCGCTGGCGCTTGCCTTCTTGGGCTTCTTTTCCTGATCTATCGGACGAAAGTGGGGCGGGCGATGCGGGCCATCGCCACCGATATGGAAACCACGGCCCTGATGGGTGCGGACATCAACCGCATCATCTCCTACACCTTTCTTGTGGGTTCGGCACTGGCAGCCATTGGCGGGATATTGTGGGGCTGTCGCTATCCCCAGCTTTATTGGAACCTCGGGATCTTGCCCGGTCTCCGTTCGTTTACCGCCGCCGTGGTGGGCGGAATCGGGAATATCCTCGGCGCGATGATTGGCGGGTTCATCCTGGGGTTTGGCGAGATCTTGTTCGTTGCCTTCTTGCCCAGGTATTCCGGATTCCGTGATGCCCTCATCTTCTCACTTCTCATCCTTTTCCTCCTCTTTCGCCCCACCGGGATCTTGGGCAAGCCCCTCAAGGAGAAGGTCTAACCGATGTTCCCAATCTTCACTTTACCCCGATCGGAAGCCGATACACGGATGTCCGGGAATCTCCGGGTTTGGTGCAATCGCGGGTTAACCGCCTTGGTTCTCGCAGGTCTGGCCACGTTCATCTTCTTTGGGGATCGACACAAAGACGAATTCAGCTTAATCTGGAGGATCCTGAATTTGGGGGCCATTTATGCCATCGCCGCGGTTGGTTATACCGTGATCAACGGGATGACTGGACAGTTCTCACTTGGTCCTCACGGATTCATGCTGATCGGGGGATATCTCGCCACCCTTCTCATTCTTCCGTTGGCGAAAAAGCGTTTCGTCTGGATTCTCGAGCCGCTCATCGAGCCGTTTGCTTCCTTCACTCTCCCCTATTCTGGCTTCATCTTAGCCCTGTTGGGAAGTGGGGTCGTTGCCGTTTTGGCTGGGCTAATCGTGGGGATTCCTGCCTTGCGCGGCCTGCGTGGCGATTACCTGGCCATTGCCACCTTTGGGTTCGGGGAGATCCTCTTCATGTTGGTGGTGAATTTGCCATCCTTGACCAATGGGGCCATGGGGGTAACCGGAGTTCCCACTTACACAAACCTAGCCTGGTCCTGGGGTTTCCTCATCGCCTTGGCGTATGCCGCGATGCGCCTGAAGAATTCCAGCTATGGTCGGGCGCTGCGGGCCATTCGCGAGGACGAGCTCGCCGCCGAGTCCATGGGGATAAATGTCTTCCGCCTAAAGCTTTTGGCCTTCCTCTTCAGCGCGTTCTGCGCCGGGGTCAGCGGCGGGCTTATGGTCGCCCTCATCGGCATCGCGTACCCGGGGCTATTCAGCTTCTTCACCACTTTCTATCTCCTTTTGATCGTAGTCCTCGGTGGGCTGGGAAGCATAAGTGGGGCAATTGTCGGAGGATTCATCTTCGCCGCGGTATTTGAGGCCCTGCGGTTCATCGACACGGCCGTGGTCCCGGGGATGCGCATGGTTGTGTTCGCCATAATTTTGATCTTGGTGATGCTCTTCTTCCGCCGGGGCCTATTTGGTCAGGGCGAATTTTCCTGGGATGGTCTAATTGCTGCGGTTCAGCGGGGTTTGGGGCGGCTGAGCGGCGCTGGAGGTGGGCATGGAGCGGGATCAAGTCATCTTAAAGCTTGAGAACCTGACCATGCAATTTGGCGGACTGGTGGCCGTCAAAGACTTCCTCATGGACATCCGGGCTGGCGAGCTCGTGGGGTTGATCGGCCCAAACGGCGCGGGAAAGACCACGATCTTCAACATGATCACCGGCCATTACAAGCCCACCGCGGGCCGGGTGATTTTTGATGGCCGGGACATCACTGGTCTTCCCCCCCATCAGATTGCCCGCCTGGGAATCGCCAGGACCTTCCAAAACATCCGCCTGTGCAAGGAAATGACGGCCCTAGAGAACGTTCTTATTTCCTTCCATCCCCGGCTCCGCTCTTCCCTATTTGGCGCTCTCCTTCCGGTGTTTGGCTATGGCCGGGAGGAGCGGGAAATGCGGGAGAAGGCGCTTGGGCTATTGGAGGCCGTGGGCCTAGCAAAATGGGCAGATTTCCGCGCAGGAGGCCTGCCCTACGGCCTTCAGCGCCGGGTGGAGATCGCCCGGGCCTTGGCCACCACCCCCCGGGTCCTCCTCCTGGACGAGCCGGCCGCAGGAATGAACCCCCAGGAAGCCCGCGATCTCATGGGGTTCACCCTCACCATCCGGGAGACCTTCGGCCTCACCATTTTCTTGATCGAACACGTGATGCAGGTGGTGATGGGGATTTGTCCGAGGATCCGGGTGATCGACTTCGGCATTTCCATTGCCGAAGGGACCCCGGAGGAGATTAGGTCGAACTCCAAGGTTATTGAGGCCTATTTGGGCGAGGAGGCCCGTCGTGTTTGAGGTCTCTGGCCTTCACGTGTTCTACGGGGGGATTCACGCCCTCCAAGGAATTTCTCTTGCCGTTCCTGAGCGCTCGGTGGTAACCCTCCTTGGGGCCAATGGCGCGGGCAAGACCACCACCCTCCGGGCGATCATGGGGCTGGTTCGGCCGCGCGAGGGCCAGATCACCCTGGACGGAAACTCCCTGATCGGCCGAAAACCTTACGAGATCGTGCGCATGGGAATTTCCATGGCTCCTGAGGGTCGCCGGATCTTTCCCGACCTCACGGTTTGGGAAAACCTGCTCCTCGGCGCCTACTCCCGGACCGATACCAAGGGGATCAGCCGCGATCTGAACTTGGTGTTCTCCCTGTTCCCGCGCCTGGCCGAACGTAAGATCCAGCGCGGAGGAACCCTCTCCGGAGGGGAGCAGCAAATGCTCGCGGTCTCGCGGGCCCTGATGGCCCATCCAAGGCTCCTCCTCCTCGATGAACCCTCGTTGGGTCTGGCGCCGGTGCTCATCACCGAACTATATCGGGCGTTCCAAAGGCTGCGGGAAGAGGGCCGAACGATCCTCCTCGTCGAACAAAACGCCCGTGCCGCTCTATCTCTTGCCGACTACGGGTACGTCTTGGAGACCGGCCGGATCGTGGCCCACGGCCCCCAACAAGAGCTGAAGGACACGGATCTTGTACGGCAAGCATACTTGGGCATCTAGGATTGACAAAGCTCTCCCTTTCGGCTAAGGGGCCAGCGTGCCTTTGGAACATCCCTAACAGTTTGACTTTGGCACGCATCTTGGCGACCCCTCTTTCCCTGTCTTCCCTTCTGGCTCCGGGGGTAGTTTCGCTCTTGTCATTCTTACCCTGGCTGCTACCGACGCGGCGGATCGGTACCTTGCCCAGGCCCGGCGCGAGGTCCCAACTTTCGGAAAGCTTGCCGACCCAATTGCCGACAAGGTTTCGGTCCTGGCAGGCTTGGTGACGTTGGCGTTCTTGGTCGCAGGTCTGCGGATCCTAGCCACGAGCGAAAGGGTGGGAATGGCGGCGAGTTCCCTGGGGAAAGCCAAAACCGTTTCTTACATCGGTGTTGTCATCTTCATTCTCGCCACACGTCACCTTGGCGCGGTTCCTCGGGGACATTTGCCGAAAGCGGCGTCTTTATACCTGGCAGTGGCGTTGGCAGTTATCTGTCTCGTGGCACGTGTCCAGTCAGCACCCTAGTTTCTCATCTCAACTTCCCCACTTCCCCGGAGCCTCCTCGTGGCCAGCCGCTCGTTGAGCGGGTAAAGCACCAGATACAAGAGCTTCTCCACTACCCCGCTCGGCTCAGGCACGTCCACCACCTTGGTTCTCCTTTTGGCCTCCTTGCTCGCCCGCTTGAGCTGGTTCGTGGTGTAAAGGTGCCTTCGGAGTTCCCGAGGGTAGCGAAGGAAGGTGAGCAAAGCCGCGGCTTTCTTGTTCCACCTCTCCACAACCTTGGGGTACTTCTTGCCCCCACTGGGCCCGCAAGTTCCCAAGTCCTTTC
>CAKZKH010000246.1 GCA_937122485.1 uncultured bacterium
TGGGAGCCCAGGTCCAGGCCAACTGGCGCGCCTTTGACTTCAACAACGACGGCCAAGTCGATGAGCGGGACGTCCAGATCTTGAAGGGACGACGGGGGTAAGAGGAGGGAGCGGGCCTTGCCCGGCGTACTGCGACTCGTTCACTGTGGCCCATATTACGCTCGGGACTTGACTTTCGAGCGGACGTGATCTAAAATTTGTGCGCTGCTTCGGTGGAGAAGCCGAAGGAGACAAGGAGGGGAAGAATGAGGAGGCTGTGGGTTGTGGCGGCAGTCGGTGCTGTGGCGGTGGCGGCTCTCTTCGTGGGGATTTCAATGGATCAGCAACGCTGCACGGTGACCTATCAGAACAACGAGTTCCTTGCCCTGGAGGTCGACCCCGTGAACGTGGACTTCGGTCCAGTGTCGCTTGACGACTACGCACAGGGCTACGTGGAGCGCCTGCTCGGTCAGAGGCTGTATGTGACGGCCAACAGCCCATGGGTAGTGACTGTGGTCGCCGGAGCTCCCTTCTGGGGGAGACAATTTTCTCCGGGGGGGCCAACCTTTGAAACCCAGAAGCCATGCCAGGACCTTGAACTGAGGACAAGCGATCAAAACACAATTGGGGACTTCGGACTCATACTCACTCAATACGCAGGAATGGACGATCAGCTACCCCAAGCCGTTGCCGCGGGAGGAGGGGAGTCGGTCTATTACGAGTGGGACATGGACGTCCGCGTACTCCTAAGTCTTGAACGGGACCGTCTGCCTGGTATTTATTTCCTCACCTACACTTACACACTGTCCCCGCAGCAGTAGGGTCGGTCTGGAGGAGAGGGGGAGGGGTGGAGGGTGCCCCTCCCCTAACTTGATGAGACGGAGGTCGAGGTGACCTGGTTCACTTGGCTGGTGGTGATAGGGGCGACCCTTGCGGCTCCAATTTCCGGTTGGGCTGTGGAAGTGACAACGTTGGGACTGGAATTGCGGGCCGCCCCAGGCGGGACTGTTCCCTTCTCACTTGCTGTCCGAAATAAGGATCCTTGGCCCCAAAGGATTTCCATCTACCCCATGGACTTTGACGTGGACGACAACGGCCAGGTCGTTTTTACCACCCCGGGCACACAAAAACAGTCTCTCGTGTCCTGGCTCGCCCTTGGACCCACCCAGTTCGCGTTGAACCAATCCGAAACGCGGGAAATTCAAGGAACTGTGACCGTTCCCCGGGGTGCAAGTCCAGGGAGCTACTGGGCGGTCCTGATGCTGGAATCCGAGCCTCGGGTGGTCCAGCAAGAAGGACCAACGGCCATAGCCGTGGTGGAAAGGATCGCCTTGCCGGTCTACCTGTACGTCGGTTCCGTGGCAACTGGGGGCCGGATCGTGGATTTGGAGTTCCGCGGACTAAACCCGTTGGGAGTCACGATTCGTTTTGCCAACACGGGCACAGCCCTGCTCAAAGACATCCGGTGCGAGGTGCTGGTCTACGACGCAAGGGGCAGTGTGGTGGCCAAGTGGGTGGACGAAGGTTTCGTGGCCTTGCCTGGGCGCACCCGGGCAATTGCGCTGTCCGCGGACTTCCGTCCCAGGCCGGGCACCTACCTTGTGGTGGTCAAAGTGGACCTTGGTGGACGGCAGCCCATCTTGGCGGCACAGAAGACCCTCCGGGTGGCGGAGCTCGCTCTTCGCCCGCTCCCTGGCGGCGCAGTGCCAAGAGACTTGGACGGAGATGGCTTCTTCGAGGATGTTGACGGAAGCGGCGCATTGGACGAGCGGGACCCTGAAGTTCTCCGCGTCCATCTCCTTCTTGCCCAGGTCCAGGCCAACTGGCGCGCCTTTGACTTCAACAACGACGGCCAAGTCGATGAGCGGGACGTCCAGGTCCT